>CAYXMY010000073.1:0-14744 GCA_964466155.1 uncultured Caenibius sp.
AAAAGCGGGGGCTTCGATATCGGCACCACCAACGCGGTGGACGCAGCGGCGGGCTATGGCCCGGAATACCTCTGGTCCTATGAAGTGGGCGCGAAGACCGACCTGCTCGGCGGCAAGCTGCGCGCCAATCTCAACGCCTTCCTTTACGATTACACCGATCTGCAAGTGCAGAATTATGTCCAGACCGGGCTGACGTATGGAGCGGTTACGCAAAACGCGGCCACGGCGCGGGTGAAAGGGGTGGAACTGGAACTGATGGCGCGGCCCGTCAGCGGGCTCGATCTGTTTGCCAACGTGGCCTATCTCGATGCGCGCTATCGCAAGTATCCCAGCGCCTTCGTCACCCAGTTCGCCAATTTCGACGCGCAGGGCAAGCGCCTCAACAACGCCCCCAAATGGTCCGCCACATTTGGCGCGGCCTATACCTTCGATCTGGACCGGTCAGGGAAAATCACCGCAGGGGTGGATGCCCATGTCCAGTCACCCGTTTACTTCACGGCGGCGAATGACGGGGTGAACGGCTTCACAGGCTATCCCGAGCAGCAAGGCAGCTATGGCATCGTCAACGCACACCTCGCCTGGACCGATGCATCCGAATTGTGGAAAGTCGTGCTGTCCGGCACCAACCTGCTCGACAAGGAATATGTCCTCGGCACGGCCAATTACACGGCGGCCATCGCGGGCAGGCCGGGGCGGCCACGCGTCATCACGGCAACGCTATCGCGCCGCTTCTGATGTAGAGAGGGAGCCCACAGGCGGGGGATTTTCCCAACGCAGGCAGCCCGTGGCGAAACGATTGCAAAACAGGGGGCAGGTTTAACCGCCCCCTGTTTTCTGTAGCATGCCTGGCATTCCAGAAGCAGGGCGCTTCACGGATTGCGCGACAGGATCATGCGATCAATATTCAAACGACAGTTCAAGCCCATAGGTACGGGGCTGGCCATAAAACGCAGCCGGTGCCCCCACACTGAAGTGCGCCACGTAATACTCCTTGTCGGTCAGATTGCGCCCGAAGGCCGACAAACGCCACTTACCGACACCGATCGGAATATCCGACAGGCTCAAACGCGCATCCAGCAGTCCATAACCCCGCGCCTTGTAAGACAGGTCCGAAGTCGACGTTTGCACAAGACTTTGGGCATAGTAATCGACACTGGCGCTCAGCTGCCCGATCGACATGGGCGGGAACTGGTATTCCGCTTTCGCGCTTACCGTATTATGCGGCATGTTGATGAACTTCATCGAGCCCGCCCGATCCGAACCATCGGCACCGATGACCCTAAGATATTTGCCATTCAGATACGAATACGTGACATTGAACGTCAGCCCGTTGACCGGTTCAGCCGTAACATCCAGTTCAATCCCCTTGATCCGCGCCTTACCCGCGTTGAGCACGTCGGTAATCCCGACATTGAGCGGGTCCGAACGCGTGTTGATCTGAATGTCGCGATAATCCGAAATGAAGCCGGCGATATTGAAGCGCAGGCGCCTGTCGAACAGCATCGACTTCAGGCCCACCTCATAAGAGGTTAACGTTTCCGGCTTGAAACCAGCGGAAAAGCGCGCAAGCGAACTCGCCCGGACGTTGAAGCCACCGGTCTTGTAGCCGCGCACCCACTTGGCATAGAGATTGACATCCGGATTGACGTCAAACGCCAGGATCACGCTCGGGCTCAGATTGGTGAAGGACTTGGAAGCCGGTGTGCTCGGTCCCACCGTTTCCGCGGTTGGAGTGATGACGGTTTGCTGCAACAGCGCAGCGCGCTTGTCCTTGGACCAGCGCAGACCGCCCGTGATATGCAGACGGTCATCCAAAAAGGCCGGGGTATAGGTGGCTTGCCCGTAGGCTGCATAAGCCTTGTTCTCGATATGCAGCGTGTTTCTTGAGCGCTGGTTTCTGGTCGGCTGGAAACTGGTATCGAAACCGTCGGCCTTTTCTTCGAAGTAATACAAGCCGAGGACATATTTCAGCCGATCGCCAACCTCACCGATCGCCTGAAATTCCTGGCTGAACTGCTTCTGTCGCACGCTGTTCGTGTTTTCCAGCAGGGCAAACGGCCCGAGCGCACCGGCAAGATAGTTCTGATTGGTCCAGCTATTGAGCTTGCGATAGCCGGTGATCGATTTCAGCGTCAGCGAATCCGAGACGTCCAGCGTGGCGGTGAGGTTGTGCCCTTGCGAAACGGCATCGTTCCGCTTGAGATCGTTGACGTATTTCGAACCTTCCGACGGCCGTTTCGTGCGCTTGGGATAAAGCCCTACGCTCGCCATGTAGACCGGCGTATCCTCCATTTGGGAACGGTCGTAGCTGTAGCGCAGATTGAAGTTGTCGGTCGGTTGCCACAGGACCGCACCGCGCCATGCCTGACGGCGCAGATCGCCAAAGCGAGCCACCCCGGTGCCATTGTTTTTTACATATCCGTTGCGCTGCATGTACATGTAGCCCGCTTCCACCGCGAGCGTTTCGCCAATCGGCACGTTGATATTGGTGCGCGAACGGAAATAGTTGTCATTCCCGACGGAAAACGTCTGCTTGATCCGCAGGTCATCGAGATCGGGTGCACGGGTGATAAAGTTGATCGCGCCGCCGGTGGCATTGCGGCCATAGAGCGAACCTTGCGGCCCGCGCAGCACTTCGATCCGTTCCAGTTCGGCGACTTCAGTCACGAGACCTTGGGTGCGGGCAAGATAGACCCCATCGACATAGACCGCGACTGAGGGGTCCTGCGTGATCTGATCGTCATTGTTGCCAACGCCGCGCATGAAGATCCGGGTCGTGACGCCGCTATTGGGGTGCGGTACGATCTGGAGCGAAGGCACCTGGCTGCGCAGATCGCTGATTTCGTTGATCCCGTTCTTGGCCAGATCCTCACCCGTGAAGGCAACGATCGAGATCGGAGTTTTCTGAAGCGATTCTTCCCGTTTCTGCGCGGTGACCACGATATCCGCGATGCCGCCCTCATTTGGCCTGGGCGCCTCTTCTGCAGCCTGGGGCGGGGAGGCAGGTGCCGGAGTAACAGGGGCAGATTCTACCTGGGCAATTTTCTGCAGGGCGGGCGACACCTTGACGAGATAGACATTCTCACCCGATTTGGTCGCCTTGAGATTGGTGCCGCGAAACATCTGGTTGAGCGCGTCCTGCACATCCACCTTGCCACGCACGGAGTTGGTGGTAACCCCGCGCAGCGTTTCGCCCGGCGCTATAATGTCGACCCCGGCCTGCTTCGCAAACGTCTGGATCGCCCTGCCCGCCGGCATCGCCGGCAGATTGAAATCCCGTTGCTGCGCCCATGCGGGAACGCCCCAGGCCAAACCGCCGAACGCGCCGCAAACCAGAGCCGCTTTCAATCCCTTCATATCCCCTCCCCTTATCGGCCCATCGCGGCCGTCAAAGAGTAAGGATGCCCGCCGCAGGCAAATCCGCCTGCTCGGCGAAAACTTTTTTACCCCTTGCTGCGCAGCGTGATGGTTCCATTATCGAGGCGCGTATCCAGATCGAACAGTTGCGCCACGACTTTGGCGAATCCCAACTGATCGTCCGCCGAGAAAACGCCGCTGACCGTGCGATCCAGCAATTGCGGGTCCGCGACCTCGATATGCACCGGCTCATACCGGCCGAAGGCCGCAATGGCCGACTTAAGAGGCGTATCGTCGAAAGCGATCTTGCCTTCGCGCCAGAGCAGTTCGCGATCCATCGCTTCCGGTGTCAGCACAGTCCCCGAAAGATGGTTACCGGTGAGGAAAGTGATCTTGGTCGGCGCCGCAACGGCAAGCGACGTGGCATCGGCCGGAGTCAGATCGACGACGCCGTGCTTCACGATTAGTTGCGGGCGGGTATCCGGAAGCTCCTGAATGACGAAACTCGCTTCCGAGGCGCGGACCTTGAACCCGTTCGCTTCGACGACGAAAGGCCGATGCTTGTCATACGCGACATCGTACAGGGCTTCCCCACGCACCAGTTCCACGGTGCGCAGCTTGTTGTTGAACAGCACCCGCACTTGCGAATCCGTGTTGAGGGCAACCCTGGTGCCATCCGCCAGCCGGATATCCCGCCGCTCCCCCAATCCGGTCTGAAAAGTCAGCGCCTGCGCGGGTTGCCCCCTGGTCAGGAAAACCGCCGCAATCGCCGAGGCCGCAACGGCACCACCCGCGCCGCCGAGAAACGCCCGCCGGGAAAGGCCGGATGCAGGCACGCTGTCCCCGGTATTGTCCTCGGCCGCGCTGATCTGGCTATCGTTTTCGGCATAGAGATAAGGTGCCCAATCATCGGGATCGGGCGAATGGGCGAAAGCCTTGATCCGGCGTGCCTGTCCGAAAACCGCCCGTGCCCGAACATAAGCACCGTAGTGCCGCCGATCCGCCGCAAGCCAGGCCGCGAGCTGCGCCTCTTCACCCGGGGTCAGCCCGGCATCGGCGCGCGCAATCCAGTCGAATGCCGCTTCACTGATCAGGTTGTCATTCATTCCGGCCGTCATAGTCAGCTTCGCTGATCGCGCTTGCTATCCGAATGTCCAGATGCATGAGGCCCCCCATTTCCGCCACGACCAATTTTGCCCGCCAGCGTATTCAGGGTTCTAGCCAGCAACTTCTGCACTGCATTTTCCGACAAGCCAAGCCTTTGCCCGATGGCCTTGTGCGAAAGCTCGTGGATCATGCGCAGCACGAAAACCGTGCGGTGAGGCTCCCCCAATTGCTCGACCGCGAGGGCCAGCAACCGCAACTGCTGCCTGTCCGAAACATGCACTTCGGGCGAAGGGGTATCGTCGGATATGCGCAATTGTTCCATATCCGCGAGCATGTCGATGGCAACCAGCTTCGCCCGCCGGGCATGCGCCAGGACAATCGAGCGCGCGGCCTGAAGGAAATACGCCCTGGGTGAAACGATATGGGCCACCGAGGGAAGATCGGCGATCCGGGCGTAGGCTTCCTGTATGATGTCTTCCGCTTCCAGGCCTGCGGGAAGCCGCCATTTTTGGATCGTTCTTCTCAGGAACAATTCATGCGGCAGGATATTCCCGGCTAACCAAATGGCCCGCTTATCATCGTCCATCCCCCCTCCCCAGATCGTATCGTCTTTCGCTCTCCTTATCAGAGGAAAAGGGCGATGCACAATATCGGGCCGGGATACGGGTGGCAGGCAAGGCGGTGGCGTGGCTTTGCGCCCTTTCCTCAATCCTCGGAGTACTCAGGCCGATCCGGTTCGGCCAGGAGCAGGGCGATATCGGCGCCAACGCGCATATCGTCTTCCACCCCGAAGGTGTGCTTGCGCATTTTACCCTGCCGGTCGATCAGGATCAGCGACGGCGTTCCCTGCATGGCATAGGCCGCCATGGTTTGCGGGATAGGGCCGGTTTCGCTGGGCAGATCGATGCAGATCGGAAATGTCAGGCGATATTCGTGAATGAAAGCGGCGAGCGCCTGCGGCGACATCGCATCGTGGTGTTCGAACACCGTATGGATGCCGATGACCGCGACTTGCCGGGGATCGAACGTGCGGGCGATGCGCTGCGCCTGCGGAACGCCGTTCGCCACGCAGCCCGGGCACAGCATCTGAAAGGCATGGAGAGCGACGATCCGGCCACGCAAACCGCGCAAGGTCAGCGGCGTTTCGGTGTTGAACCAATCGCCCACCTGCCAATCGGGGGCGGGAAGAGCCGTGGTGTCGTTCATCAGAGCCTCCGCATTGCCGCGGCATTGCCCGCAGGCAGGGAAATCGTGCCCCCAGGAACCGAAACGAATCAGCCCGAAACGACGTAGAACAGCGTGACCATTCCACCGATCGCGATGCCGAAGACCATTATCATGGCCCCCGCAATGCGCAGGGCATAAGTCAACGGGTCTTCATCACCGCTTTTGTCCGTATGCGCCGCCGACGGTTGCTGCGGCCGCCCGATGAAACGCCGGACCGCAGATTGCTGGAAAACCATCATAAAGCCGATCACGGCAAGCAAGGCCCCAAACAGATCGACGATCAGCACATATGCGGGCATGGCCGCTTTCCCTCGGTTTCAGCCCGCCGGTGGGCAATCGTTCCGGCATGCCGCCAATCCCGCCTCAAGCCCAGCAATGAGATCCTGCCGGGCCTCAAGACCGACCGAAAGCCGCAGCAGGCTATCGCTGATGCCCGCTTGCGCGCGCGCTTCTTCCCCCATGTCGGCGTGGGTCATCGTCGCCGGATGAGCGACGAGGCTTTCCACACCGCCGAGCGATTCCGCAAGGGTAAAGAACTTCACGGCGCTTATGAACTGGCGCACCGCAACGACACCGCCAGCCAGTTCGAAACTCAGCATCGCGCCGAACCCGCTCTGCTGGCGGGCAGCGATGGCATGGCCCGGATGCGATGCGAGCCCCGGATAATGCACCTTGGAAACCGTAGGGTGGCGGTCGAGAAAGGTGGCGACTTCCATGGCGTTGATCTGCTGTTGGACCATGCGGGGAAACAGCGTGCGCAGCCCGCGCAGGGTCAGCCAGGCATCGAACGGGGCGCCCGCGCTGCCCACGATATTGGCCCATTGGCGCAATTCCTCCACCCGGGCAGGATCGGCGGCGATAACCGCACCGCCGATGACATCGGAATGGCCGTTGAGATATTTGGTGGTCGAATGGACGACATAGTCGGCCCCCAGTGCAATTGGCCGCTGCACGGCGGGGGAAAGGAATGTGTTGTCGACCGCGACTTGCGCCCCGGCGGCATGAGCCTTGGCGGCGAGGTCCGCGATATCGACGACCCGCATCAGCGGATTGCTGGGACTTTCGATCAGGAGCAGCGACGGCCCCTGCGCCAAGGCTGCCGCCAGAGCCGCGGGATCGGATTGATCGATAAAGCGCACCTGGCAATGGCCGCGCTCCGCCCGCGTCTTGAGCAGGCGCATGGTTCCGCCATAGCAATCATGCGGCGCAAGAATGAGATCGCCCGGCCTTTGCTGGCCGACCAGCATGTCGAGAGCGGCCATGCCGCTCGCCGCGATGACCGCGCCCGCGCCGCCTTCGAGCCTGGCCAGGGCGTCGGCCAGCAGATCGCGCGTCGGATTTCCTGCCCGGCCGTAATCATACGTGCGCGGTTCGCCATACCCACCGAATTCGTATGTGCTCGACAGATAGAGCGGCGGGGCGACAGCGCCGAAAGCGGAATCGGACGCCACCCCGTGCGCTGCGGCGACGGTCTGGGGCTGCGGCGCTTCGTCCTGTCTGTCAGTCATTGAAGAAACGTCCTTCCGTCACTTCCCGCACGATCCCTGCGCGAATGGTGAAATCCCCGAAAGGTTCATCCGGCTGGCGTTCGCGGGCATAACGGCCCAGCGCATCGGCCAGCACTTCGAGGATCACCGGTTCGCCGACATTTTCCCGCACCATACGATTGAGCCGTTCCCCATGGAAGCCTCCGCCCAGATAGAGATTGTATTTGCCCGGTGCGCGCCCGGTCAGCCCGATCTCCGCGATATAGGGGCGTGAACAGCCATTGGGGCAACCGCTCATTCGCACGGTGATCGGCTGATCCGAAAGGCCGTTTTCGGCGAGGATTGCCTCGATCTTGCCCAGTAATGTGGGCATGTAGCGTTCGCTTTCGGCCATGGCGAGACCGCAAGTCGGCAGAGCGACACAGGCAATGGCATTTCGCCGGAGAATGGAAAACCGGTCGAGGTCCGGCCAATGCTCGGCCAGGATCGCGTCGATGCCCGGCCGGTCTTCCTCCCTCACCCCGGCAATGATCAGGTTCTGGTTGGGCGTCACCCGGAACGTGCCGCGATGGACCCGCGCGATATCGCGCAAGGCATCGAGCAGCCTGAGGTCGAGGCGTCCGTTTTCGATGATGAGCGTATGATGATGGCGGCCATCGGGAGTCGTGTCCCAACCATGGCTGTCACCGTTGGAGGTGAGGCGATAGGGCCGCGCATCTTCGAACGGAGCGCCCATCAGGCGCTCGATCTCGGCCTTGATCCAGTCCAGCCCCTTGTCATCGATGGTGTACTTGAAGCGGGCGCGCTGGCGATCCTTGCGGTCGCCGTAATCGCGTTGCACCGTCATCACCGCATCGACACAGGCGATCAACCGCTCGACCGGCACGAAGCCGATCACACTCGCCAGGCGGGGATAGGTTTCCGGCGCCTGATCCGTCCGCCCCATGCCGCCGCCGATGGCGACGTTGAAACCTTCCAGCCCTTCCGGCCCGCCGATGGCGATGAAACCGAGATCCTGCGCATAGACGTCGATATCGTTCGAAGGCGGCAGTGCGAAGCCGATCTTGAACTTGCGCGGCAAATAGGTGCGCCCATAGAAAGGTTCTTCCGGCTCAGAACCCGCCACGCGTTCGTTGCCATACCAGATCTCATGATAAGCCCGGGTCTTGGGAATGACATGATCGCTGACGCGCTTCGCCATCGCCGAGACTTCCGCGTGAAAGCGCGAGCTTTGCGGATCGACCGTGCACATCACGCCGCGGCTGTCATCCCCGCAGGCGGCGATGGTGTCGAGCAGCGTTTCGTGAAGGCCCTGGATGATCGGGCGCAAGCTGTCCTTCAGCACCCAATGGAACTGAAAGGTCTGGCGCGTGGTGATCCGCAGTGTCTCACCCCCATGCGCGCGGGCCAGTTCGTCGAGCTTCAGCCATTGCGCGGGGGTGCAGACGCCACCCGGCAACCGCACGCGGATCATGAACTGATAGGCGGGTTCGAGCTTCTGACGGCGGCGCTCGTCGCGCACATCGCGGTCGTCCTGCTGATAGATGCCATGAAACTTCATCAGCTTCACATCGTCGGCGGAGGGAACAGCGCCGGTGATCCGGTCGAGCAACCCATCCGCGATGGTGCCGCGCAGGTAATCGCTCTTGTCCTTCATCGTTTCGTCGGGGCCCAGCCGGTCGAGCGGCTGGGACAGGTCGCGGCTGCGATCGATGGCGGTGGCGTCGGTCATGGCTGCTCCCTCAATACACGTCGCGCTGGTAACGATGATCGGCCTGCAGCGAGCGGACGTAATCCTCCGCCGCTTCGCGGCCCGTGCGCGCTTCGCTGGCGACGATGTCGATCAATGCCTGATGAACATCGGGCGCGAGATGGGCCGCATCGCCGCAAACGTAGACATGCGCGCCCTCTTCCAGCCAGGCGAAGACATCGCGCGCCTGTTCCTTCATGCGGTGCTGGACATAGATCTTGTCGGCCCGGTCGCGCGAGAAGGCGACATCCATGCGGTTGAGCGTGCCGTCCTTCAGCCAGCCTTGCCATTCGGTCTGGTAGAGGAAGTCGGTGCGGAAATTGCGCTCCCCGAAGAACAGCCAGTTCCGGCCCCCTGCGCCGCGCACCTCGCGTTCCTGAAGGAAAGCCCGGAAAGGCGCGACCCCGGTGCCCGCCCCGATCATGATCGCTGGCACATCGTCGCCGGGCAGGCGGAAATGCGGATTGCTCTGGATATAGACCGGCAGCACCGTATCGGCCTGCGCGCGGTCGGCCAACAGGCCGGACACAACGCCGTTGCGCGGCTCCCCATGCAGAGCGTAACGCACCGGCGCGACCGTGAGATGGGCCTCATCCGGCGCGGCCGACAGGCTCGATGCCAGTGAATAGAGCCGGGGCTGCAAAGGCCGCAGCGCGGAAACGAAACCTTGCGCCAGCACATCCGTTACCGGGAACCGGCGCACGATATCGACGATATGGTGCGTGCGCAGAAATACGGAGCGTTCGCCCGAACGGTCTTCCTGCTGCAATTGCCGCAACGCATCGGCCTCGCTCAGCATCGTCCAGTAATCGAGGAAACGCGGCGTCGCGGCAGTGATTTCGAATTGGCGCGTCAGCGCATCGCCGATGGAAAGGCATTGCCCCTTGATCTCCAGTTCGGTCTCCGGCGCGATCCGCAAGGCATCCAGCAACGCCGCGACGATGGCCGGATCGTTGGTGGCCGCGATACCCAGCGCATCGCCCGGTTCATAGGTCAGCCCGGAGCCTATCAGCGAAAATTCTATGTGGCGCGTCTCCTTGGAAGAACCGCGTCCGACAATCGCGATATTCTCGACGATCGGCGCCGGAAAGGGATTGCGCTTGTCATAGACAACGGACGCGGCAGGCGCCTGCCCCCCGGCCGCCACCGCGGCGTGAACGGGCGGCGCGCTCTGCGCTTCGCTTGCCAGTTGTTCGACGATTGCCGCTGTCCAGGCCTCGGCCGGCTCCTCATAATCCACATCGCAATCGACGCGCGGAGCCAGACACTGCGCGCCCAATTCCTCGAAGCGCTGGTCCAGCCGTTTTCCGGCCTGGCAATAATATTCATAAGTGGAATCGCCGAGCGCCAGAACCGCGAACCGGGCAGAATCCAGCCTGGGCGCCTTGCGGCTTTCCAGGAATTCGAAGAAGCCGGTGGCGGGTTGCGGCGGATCGCCTTCGCCATAGGTGCTGACAACGATCAGGAGATCCTGCTCCTGCCCCAGTTGGCGAACCTTGTAGTCGGCCATATCGGCCAGAGTGCAGGCCAGCCCCTTGCCCTTGATCGCCGTTTCGAGCGCCCGCGCCAGATCGGCGGCATTGCCCGTCTCGGTACCGTAAAGAATGGTGAGGCTACGCGCATCGGCGGCGATGGCAGATGCCGGTTGCGACGGGGGTTGCCGCAAACCGGCGTCTAGCCCGGTGAAATAGCCGCTGAGCCACAGCGCCTGCATCGGAGTGAGCGACCCGGTCAGCGTTTCCACTTGCCGCCACTGTTCCGGAGAGAGTGGATTCCCCGGCGTTTCCGGTGCTGTCATGCGCGTTTTTCCTCGGCGTTCAGCTCCCTTCCAGTGCTGCGGCCCGATCCATCTGGATGCATGCCCGGCACAGATATAACGAAGCGTCTTTCACTCGAGCGTTATGTGAGCGCAGACATTACATAACACAAATGAATATTATTGGTATTTTAATGCAATAAATTTTATTAAAAAGAAAAGGCAAGCAGTGCCTCTCGCCCGCTTATCAGGTCACAATCGCCGCCGCGGTGTGCAGCCCTGCGCGCACCCGATCCATCACTCCGGGGGCCGCCTTGGCCGAATGGACGGCATAAGCGGAATAGGAAAATTCCGGGCTGCCCGGCACCAGGGTCAGCCGCCCTTCGTCGAGGTAAGGGCGAATGAAACCCTTGCGGAAATACCCGCTGCCACCCGTGGCCAGAATATAATCGAGAGCGAGCGGCCCATAGCTGATCGAGACGACCGCATTGGGCTGATCGGGGAAAGCCGCCTGATGGCTGGCAGCGAATTCTTCCCCCCAATCGACCTGCACATAATCTTCCAATGTCAGCGGATCACTGATCGGCGTGCTCCTCACCAGCACCAGTTTTTCCTCGAACAGGAGTTCCGCGATCACGCCGGGGCGGCTGGGCGCGGCGTAGAGCACGGCAACGTCGAGCGTTCCGTCCTGCACCTGTTCCATCAGGCGTTCCGATGTGTCGATATGCGTGCTTACCGCGATTTCAGGACATTCCCGCCGCATCCACAGCAGCCAATGACGCAACAACGGGCTCCACAGGCTGAGTTCGGCCCCCACCGTAACCACGGTCTCACGCCCCGGCGGCAGCGCGACAGCGCGCTGGGCGCGCGCCCATACCTGCACCAGCGTGGTGGCGAAGCGCAGAAACTGCTCGCCCGCGGGCGTCAGCTTCGCCCCGGCCTTGTTGCGGATGAACACCGGACGGTCGAGTTGCTCTTCCAGCACGCGAATGCGGGCGCTCACCGCCGTCTGGGTAAGATTGAGATTGTTGGCCGCGCCGACAAAGCTGCCAGTCTTTACCACTTCCAGGAACGTGCGTGCGACGCCAATATCCATTCCATCAAATCCTTGCACTTAATGATCGATAACATTCTCTATATTCATGGATAGTAGCGAGAAAGCGGATTCGCAACAAGGAGGCCTCTCGCGCCCCCTCGGGGTTTCTCGCCCCATTCGATACGCCTACCCCATTCCTGTTACACGCAAATCAGGGCAAATTATTTACTGATAAATCTTAATATCATTCATTTGTTTGATTGATCGATCTGCGGCACAGTGCCCCAACCAAAGGAGGCCGTATGACCATACAGCTTGGGCAGATTGCCCCCGATTTCGAACAAGACAGCACCCATGGCCGCATCCGCTTTCATGATTGGCTGGGGCCGAGTTGGGGCGTGCTGTTCAGCCACCCCAAGAACTTCACCCCGGTCTGCACAACCGAACTGGGCGAAGTGGCGAAGCTGCGGCCGGAATGGGACAAGCGGAACGTCAAGCCGATCGGCCTGTCAGTCGATCCGGTGGACGCCCATCACAAATGGGAACGCGATATCGAGGAAACGCAAGGCGCAGCGCTCGATTTCCCGATGATCGCCGATCCCGATGCGCGCGTTTCCACGCTCTATGACATGATCCACCCGGAAAGCGATCCCACCGTCACGGTGCGGTCGGTGTTCGTGATCGATCCGGCCAGGAAGGTTCGCCTGATCCTCACCTATCCGCCGAGCACGGGGCGCAATTTCGCGGAAATCCTGCGCGCTATCGATAGCTTGCAACTCACCGATGCCCGCAGCATCGCCACGCCGGTGAACTGGAACCCGGGGGATTCGGTGGTCATCTCTCCCAAACTGTCGGACGAGGAAGCCTCCCGCCAGTTTCCCCAGGGATACAAAACGCTCAAGCCTTATTTGCGGATCGTCGATCTGTTGTAATCAAGGCGCAGGGGATGTCTGGGGTGAAACGCCCCAGCCGCCCCCGAGCGCGAGGAAAAGAGCGATCTGATCCTCATTCACCGCTGCCTTGCTTTCCGCCACCGCCTGTTCCGCGGCGATAAGATCGCGTTCGGCTTCTAACGCGGGGAGTTCGGCGATTTTGCCCCCCCGCCGCAATTGCGCGGTGCGCCGCGCAACGCGTGCAGCATCGTCGCGCGCACGTTCCAGGCTTGCCTGCTGTTCGATCCCCGCAGCGTAGGAGTTGAGCGCGGTTTCCACTTCGCGCAGGGATTTGACGACCGTGCCATCGAACGCCGCGAGATCGGCGCGGCTCTGCGCTTGTGCCCCCTCGATCCGCGCCCGCACCGCATGGCGATTGATCGTCCAGTCGATAAGCGGGCCGAACCCGAAACGATTGGTCAGGGGGGAAAGGAAATCGGCTGCGGCCCCGGTCGATCCGGCTGTCGCCCCCAGGTGGATATCCGGATAGAGCGCCGCCGTCTCCACCCCGATACGGGCCGTCGATGCAGCCAGGCGGCGCTCCGCCGCGCGAATATCGGGCCTGCGGCGAAGCAGCGCCTTGCCATCCCCCACCGGAATGGCCTGCGCAATTTCGAGCGGCCGACGGCATTCAAGCAGGCCCCTGTCCGCCTCGCCCGGCGTGCGCCCCAGCAGCGCTGCGATCCGGAAGAGGGCATTGCGCTGGCGCGCCGCCAGCCGGGGCAGGCGCGCCTTGCCGGTTTCCAGCAAAGCCTGCCTGCGGTCCAGTTCATAGGGCGCCGCCCGCCCGTGGCCGATCAGAATCCCGGTCAGCCGAACGCCCCGGTCCTGCAATGCAATCGCCCGCCCCAACACGCCCAGCTGGAACCCGCTGTTGCAGATATCGGCATAGGCGCGGGCAGTTTCCGCAGCGACATTGACCCGCACCAGATCGCGGGCGGCCACAGCAGCTTCCGCATCGGCGCTGGCCGCTTCGATCCCGCGCTTCAGGCCCCCGAACAGGTCCAGATCGTAGCTGACGGTGATCCCCGCGTTGTAAATCTGCCGCGATGGGGGCTGCACATGCTGCAATTCGGCTTCCGCCGATCTTTGGGCATAGCTCGTTTCGGCATCGACCCGGCCTTGCAGTTCGCGGCTCGCGCCGCGCGCGTCGAGCAGGGCAAGGCTGCGCTGGAGATTGGCATCGGCCACCCGCAAGTCGATATTCGCCTCAAGCGCTTGTGCGATCAGCCCATCGAGCACCGGATCGTTGTACAGTTTCCACCAGTTGTCCGGCAGCGGATCGGCCTTGGTGACTGCGGTTCCGGAGATAAAGCTGCCCTGGGCATCCGGCGCGGCGACCATGGCGGTTTCGGGCACATGGTAATCGGGGCCGACAGTGGCGCAACCGCCCAGCATCGCCACCAGTAGGGCAAGAGCAAACCCGCGCCTTACCATGGCAGGCTCCGATGCACATCGCGGCCATCGTTGCGCGGATGCACGATGACTGTCGCCGTTTGTCCCGGAATCATGCGGACATTGGCAGGAACCTTGTCAATCGCGATGCGGACCGGGATACGCTGCGCCAGCCGGACCCAGGTGAAGGAAGGATTCACGTTGGCAAGCTGCCCATCGGCGCCGGCACGTTCCCGATCTTCCACCCCGCCGGCGATACTCTGCACATGGCCTTTGATTTCGTCCGCCACCCCCATGAGATAGATGCTGGCGGGATCGCCGACGCGAATGGCCGGCAGCTTGGTTTCCTCGAAATAGCCCTCCACCCGCATCGATTGATTATAGACCAGTGCCATGGCGGATTTGCCCGCGGTCAGATAGACGCCGGGCTGCAGCGAGACATTGGATACCGTACCGCTGACCGGCGCACGCACGAGCGTGCGCTCCAGATTGAATTGGGCCAGATTGCGGGCCGCGACGGCCTGGCCGATGCTGGCGCGCAGTTCGTCCACCCGCGCCCTGCCCTGCTCGATAACTTCGGCCGCGATCACTTCCGGCATCGCGTGGTTGCGCCGGTCTTCCCGAATCGCCTGCGCCAGCGCCGCCTCCTGGCTCGCCACGTTGGCGGAAGCCTGCTCCAGCGCCAACCGATAGCGCG
>CAYXMY010000074.1:0-14250 GCA_964466155.1 uncultured Caenibius sp.
TCGACGGCAAGGCCGAGGAGCTGACCTGGGAGATCTTCCGCGACACGCTGATCGAACAGGCCGAACAGGGCGTGGACTACTTCACCATCCACGCGGGCGTGCGCCTGCCCTATATCCCGCTCACTGCCAAGCGGGTGACGGGGATCGTCAGCCGTGGCGGCTCGATCATGGCGAAATGGTGCCTGGCGCATCACAAGGAATCGTTCCTCTACGAACATTTCGACGAAATCACCGAGATCATGAAGGCCTACGATATCGCCTATTCGCTGGGCGACGGTCTGCGCCCCGGCTCCATCGCTGACGCCAACGACGAAGCGCAGTTCGCCGAGCTTTATACGCTGGGCGAACTGACCAAGCGCGCCTGGGCGCAGGACGTGCAGGTGATGATCGAAGGCCCCGGCCACGTGCCGATGCACAAGATCAAGGAAAACATGGACAAGCAGCTGGAGGCTTGCGGCGAGGCTCCGTTCTATACGCTCGGGCCGCTCGTCACCGATATCGCGCCGGGGTACGATCATATCACCAGCGGCATCGGTGCGGCGCAGATCGGCTGGTATGGCACGGCGATGCTCTGCTACGTCACGCCGAAGGAGCATCTGGGCCTGCCCGACCGTGACGATGTGAAAGTCGGCGTCGTCACCTACAAGCTCGCCGCCCACGCGGCGGACCTCGCCAAGGGCCACCCGGCGGCCAAGGTCCGCGATGACGCGCTCAGCCGCGCCCGCTTCGAATTCCGCTGGCGTGACCAGTTCAACCTCTCGCTGGACCCGGACACAGCGGAAAAATACCACGACCAGACCCTCCCGGCGGAAGGCGCGAAATCGGCCCACTTCTGCTCGATGTGCGGACCCAAGTTCTGCTCGATGAAGATCACGCAGGAAGTGCGCGAATTCGCCCGCCTGCAGAACCAGCCTTCCGATGCCTTCGTCGCTGCCGACGAGGCCGAAAAGGGCATGGCGGAAATGAGCAAGGTCTACGACGAAACCGGCCGCGAACTCTATATGGGCGCGGGCGACCGGGAGCACGATTGAGCGAGCGGCGTAACGGGAAAGGTTTGCGGGCCACTCTGGTCGAATGGCGGCCAGAGTGGTTCCTTGAAAGGCATCGCGATTAAGCGGATAGGATGGGCGGCGGAAGGGTTGGCCGCTACCGAAAGCGATGTTATAACGCCCGTATGAACGCCACGCTCAAGATTACCAGGATCGGCAATTCCGCAGGCGTGATCCTGCCCAAGGAGCTGCTTGCGCACTTGCATGCCGAAGTGGGCGGGGCCTTGTCGGTGGTGGTGACGCCGCGCGGGATCGAACTGTCATCGGCTGAGCCTGATTTCGAAACGCAGATGGCTGCCGCGCGGGAGGTCATGGCCCGGCGCAAACGGGCCTTGCGCGAACTGGCGAAGTAACCGCGCATGGCCGGGGGCTGGGTGTGGGTGGCCGATGCGGTGGCTGTGGCCGCGCATGCCGAACAGATTGTCGAGCATGGCGGCGGTGACGGTGTGCGGGATCGCGGCGGTCTGGAAAGCGCCATGGCCCGGCCGCGTAATCTGGCGCATTATGGCACGCCGGATGTCGCGGCGCTGGCGGCGGCTTATGCGTACGGAATTGCGCGCAACCATCCCTTCGTCGATGGCAACAAGCGGACGGCGGCGGTGGTGGCTGAAACGTTCCTCATGCTCAACGGCTATGGCCTCGCTGCGAGCGATGCGGAACTGGTGGTGGCCTTTGTCGCCTTGGCCAGCGGGGACTTGTCCGAAGATGAACTGGCCGGTTGGTTCCGGCTGCATATTCAGGAAGGGTAGCGGCCGCCTCCGGCCTCTTGAGGGAACATTATGACATCTGGCAATCCCACCGACGAACTAGCCATTCGCGCGGCGCGTGCGGCATTCAACCGCGCTCTGGCGGCGGGCGATCTGGCGGGGGTTGCGGCGGTGTTGGCGGACAGGGCGGTGCTGATCGCGGGCACGGACAGTGCGATCCTTTCCGGGCGCAAGGCGCAACTGATGGTGTGGAAGCGCGATTTCGCGGATGCGGGGCGGGCGGTCTATGAACGCCTGCCCGAAACGATCGTGCTTTCCCCCATCGGGCCGATGGCGCTGGAACACGGGCGCTGGCGCGGGGTGGCGCGCGGCAATGCCGCCGATTGCACCGCCGGGACCTACACCGCCAAATGGCGCTGCCTGCGCGGCGCGTGGGTGATCGAGGCGGAAATCTTCATGACCGAGACCTGCGGCGCTGGCGGCACTGCGGGAACGGAGTGCGGCGCAGGGAGTTGATTTCGTGCTCGCTCGTTTGCGGCGGGCCAATCGCCCGATCGTCCGGCCCGTGGGGCGCGGATCGCGCATAAGGAGCGAAACATGATGAAGAGGTTTGCCTTGATCCCGCTTGCCGCTGCGACTCTCTTTCTGGGTGGCTGCGTCACCGATGGCGCGGGGTATGGGGATAGCGGTTGGGGCTATTACAACCGCGATTATCATGGCCGTTACGGCAATTACGACTGGAACCGGCCCGATCCCCGTTATGGCGGCTATTACGCCGACAATTACTATCGCGATGACCGGCGCTATCGCGAACGCCGCCTTTCGCGCGACGATCGCATCTATCGCGGGCGCGACGGGCGTTATTACTGCCGCCGCTCGGACGGCACCACCGGGCTGATCGTCGGCGGGATCGCCGGGGGTATTCTCGGCAACATCATCGCTCCGGGCGATTCCAAGACCATCGGCACCGTGATCGGCGCGGCCGGGGGCGCCATGATCGGCCACAGCGCGGATAGCGGCGATGTGCGCTGCCGTTGATCCGGCCCGGTTGCCGTCTCCTCCCTTCCGCGCGGCCCAGGCCACGGAAGGGAGGAGTGGCGCGCCCAAGCGCCGGTTTGACAACGCGCCGCATTGGTGAGAACATACAGGGAACAATCTTTCGATTCGGAGCTTTCCCGTGCCCACGCGGCGCCCGCGTCCATCCTTGCTCTATGTGATGATCAAGCCGCCGCTTGCCGCGCGCGATGCCTGTGTCGCCTGCCGCAAGGCGTTCGGCATCTGTCTCCATTACGGGGCGAACCGGTTTCACTGCACGATGTTGCGTCTGGGCGAATGGGCCGCCTGGAGCGAAGACCGGCTGGCGCATCTGATGGCCGCTCTGGATGGTTTCGCATTCGATCCCTTCTTCGTGCTGTTCGACCGGATCGAGTCCGGCAATGGTCGGCATGTCGCGTTGAAAGCGCGCCACCGCTTGCGCGAACCGGGGGAATTCCATCGCGCCTTGCGCGATCATCTGGCGGCGGCGGGCATTGCCGCGCCGGGGAGGAACGGTTTCAACCTGCACCTTTCGCTCGCCTATCGCGGTCCGCATACGGGCGGCCCCCTGGCGAAGAAAACGCCGGTCGCGCCGATCGGCTGGTGGGTCGATGGGTTCGAACTGGTGCACAGTGTGTGGGGGGATAGCCGCCATGACGTGCTGGGCCGCTGGCAGCTCGCCGCGCGGCAGATTGCGCTGCCGCTGGGCGATATGCTGTTCCGCCCGCAATTGGCAGGGGCGGAACCGGCGGCGGTGCTGCCGGTGGGCGGGGTGGGGATATTGCCCCCGCCCACCGCCGGGGGTGGCGGGAAGTGAGGCCGCATTGTTCCGGGGCGCATGCCGTTTTGCCATTGCCCGGCAGGTTCCCTTGGGGCACAAGCCACGGATATGACTGACTTTTGGGGAGTTTGGCGCGTGCGTTTCGTTCGTTTTTGTCTGGCCGCCGTTCCGGCCGGGATGCTGCTGGCCGCTGGCACCGCCCATGCGGGCACCTGTGAAGAGACCTTTGCCAAGAAGGGCAGTGTGATTTCTGGCATGGTCTTCACGGCGCAGACCACGGTGGCCGATATGCCGCCGCCTGTGGCCATCCGGCAAATGCGCGGCATCGTCACGGCCAAGGGATACGACATCATGGCGGATGAGGCCGATTACGGCTCGCTGCTGATCGAACAGCCGATGACGGGCAAGGCCCGCGCTTTCCCGATCCAGATCACTGCCACGCAGGCGGGTGGGCTCGGCACGGTGACGATGGAAGCCAAGCTGCGCGCCGGGCAGACGACCAAGAGCGAGGCGGCGATGGCCGAAATGTGCGGCATGCTCAGCCAGTTGGTGGGTGGCAAGGCCGGGCTCGCCGCCGCGAAGAAGGGGCAGGGGGCCGCCACCGTGCAAGCCGCGCCGGTGAAGATCGATGCTCTCAGCCTGTCGCAGCAGATTTCCAAGGATACCGAACGCAATTCCGCAGGCGTGCTGACGCGCTACAAGGGCAAGCAGTTCACCGTCACCGGGCAAGTCGATTATGTGACCAAGGACGGGGACAAGTTCCGCATCGGCTACAAGATCCCCAATCCGTGGGAACAGGCGATCCGCCTGCCGAATCAGGCGGCGTTCAAGACCGATGTCGTCTGCTACATGGCGCCCGGCCAGGCGGCTTTCTCCTTGCAGCAGAAGCCGGGCAAGAGCCTGAGGCTGACGGGCACCGTGGTGGATTTCAACGAATACCGCCATGTTATCTGGCTGGAAGATTGCCGCGATACGCCAGCGAACTGATCGGCGCACGCCGCGCCGCCGACCATGGCGGATGGCGGGCTGGTTCCCCGATGGAGCCCGCCGTCTGAAAGAGGGAGAATTGCGATGTTGTTTCCCGCCAAGTGGCTTCCTCTCGCGCTCGTCCCGCTGGCGTTGGCGGCTTTGCCCGCTCACGCCACGGATCGGGATCACGCGGGCAAGATACGGTACAAGGCGGGCGAAACCGCGGTTGCGGCACAACTGACCCGGCTGGAATGGCAGAAGGCCAAGAACCGCAAGGCATGCGCGCCGCTCGTGTTTACGGACACCGCGGGCGCCGCGATCAATGCGCGGCCGGCGGAATTTTCGGACGGTTGGGCCATCGCATTCGATCTGCCCCGGATGCGCAGCGCCTATGGCGTGGCGGGGGTGGGCCTGCTGGACACGGACCGGGCCAGCGCGGAAGAGAAGGAACGGCAGATCAAGGCGCAATGGCCCTATTTCCGCGAGCTGCCGGGCCTGCCGCAACCGGCCTATGCGGGCTATGGTCTCGAAGGGGCGGAACCTTACCCGGCTGACACGCCCAATGGGGAAAGGCTGGATTCGCTCGCCTATGTCCGTGTTGGGGGGCAGAAATGCCTCTACAACGTGTGGAGCAAGCTTGGCCGCGATCATCTGGAGGCCTTGCTGGATTCGCTGCGAATGCTGCCGGAGAAACGGTAACATGATACCGGCGTGGAAAGTCACACCCGATGGGCAGCCCACGCGGCGGTGTTGCGGATGCGGCGATAGCGGACATGCCTAGCTGGGCGGGTTTAATGCCCGGAAATTCCGCGCTTTTTCGTCTTGCCGCCAGCCCTTGCGGTGATGAGGCGGGATGCTGCGGCGATGAGGGGGCGGCGCGTACTTTCGGGCCGTTCTGTGTCAACCGCCCACGATCCTTACCGGTGGCCCCATCGCGCTGCCGCTTCGAGCGGCGCTCAGCGCTTCTTCACGAATTCGGCACGCAGGACGAGGCCCTTGATACCGGGATACTTGCAGTCGATTTCCTGCGCGTCGCCGGTCAGCCGGATCGATTTGATCAGCGTGCCCTGCTTCAGCGTCTGCCCCGCGCCCTTGACTTCCAGATCCTTGATCAGCGTCACCTGGTCGCCATCCTGTAGCAGATTGCCCACCGCATCGCGCACTTCCACCGTGCTGGCCGCTGCCTGCTTGGCGGCGAATTCGGACGCGGGCATCCATTCGCCGCTTTCCTCGTCGAATACGTAGTCTTCATCGCCGCCGGACATGATCGTGCTCCCTATGCCCGGATGCGGGCCGTGCCCCGCGCTATGTCAGCCGGAAGGGACGGCGGCAAGGGGGAGCAGGGTGAAGAAGGCGGGCCGTCACCCGCCCTGCTGCATCTGTGCGATCACTTGCGCGCCGGTCTTGCGCACGGTGGATTCGATGAAATTGTAATAGGGCGGCTGTTCGTCGATGAAGATTTCGCTGGTCAGCACCAGATCGGCGGCATCGGGGAAGAATCCCGCCGGGCAGGCATAAGTATCCGCGGGCTTGTAGCGGTAGAACAGATGCGTGCCGCAGCGCCCGCAAAATCCCCGCTCCGCCCAGTCGGACGAGGCATAGCGCACCACATGCTCTTCCCCCTCGATCGCAAGGTCGGCGCCGGCGCGCAGGCTGAGGAACGGTCCGCTGCCCCAGGTGCGGCACATCGTGCAGTGGCAGGCGTCGAGATGGTGGCTGGCGGGTGTTACCCGCATCCGGACCGCGCCGCACAGGCATTGGCCCTTGATCGGAAGCTGGTCGGATCGGGCGGTCATGCTGCTCTCCGTCATCTGCCTCGCCGCACTATCGCGCCTGCCTGCCCCGATGGCAAGCGTGGGCTTGCGCGCGCGGCGGGGCGGCGGCATCATTGTGGCATGATCCGCATGCTCGCCCCGCTCACCGCCGCATTTCTGCTCGCTGCCTGCCAGTCCGGCTCCGGCCCCGCCAACGTGCCGGGCAGCGCCGAGGACACCCATCCGTATGAGGGGATCGGCGATGGCGATATGCTGCACTTCACCGGCACCGAACCGTTCTGGGGCGGGCAAGCCAAGGGATCGGTGCTGATATACACCACCCCCGAAAAGCCGGAGGGCGAAACGATCACCGTGGCCCGCTTCGCCGGGCGCAACGGCATTTCGCTGACCGGGACGCTGGCGGGCCAGGCGTTCGGCATGGCGGTGACGCCGGGCGCGTGCAGCGATGGGATGTCGGACAGGACGTATCCCTTCACCGTCACTCTGCGGATCGGCGCGCAGGGCGAAAGCCCGTTGCGCAGCGGCTGCGCCTGGACGGACAAGAAGCCTTTCACCGGCCCTGAGCAGCCTTGATGGGCTTGCCCCGGCATATGCCCGGGCGATGAGGGGGCAAAAGGCAATCGGCCCCTGTTCTGCCCGCATGGGAATGCCCATATGGCGAATATGACCGAAACCATCACCCCTGCCGTGCAGCCCAGCCTCTATATCCCCCATGGCGGGGGGCCGTGCTTCTTCATGCCCGATCCCACTGGCATGTGGCGCAAGATGGAAGCTTACCTCCAATCCATTCCGGAAAGCCTGCCGGAGAAGCCCCGGGCGATCCTGCTGGTGTCCGCCCATTGGGAAACGCAGGGCTTCGCTTTCACCGGCGGCGGCGCGCCGGGGCTGATCTACGATTATTACGGTTTTCCGCCGCATACTTATGAACTGACATATCCTGCGCCGGGCGCTCCGTGGCTGGCGGAACGGGCGGCGGGGCTGCTGCGCGGTGCGGGAATGCCCGCGCGGGTCGATCCCGATCACGGGTTCGATCACGGGATGTTCGTTCCGCTCAAGGTTGCCTTCCCCGATGCCGATATTCCGGTGGTGGAAATGTCGCTCGACGCCAGTCTCGATCCGGCGCTGCATCTTGCCGCCGGGCGGGCGCTGGCCCCCTTGCGCGATGAAGGCGTGCTGGTGATCGGCTCGGGCATGAGCTTTCACAACATGCAGGTGATGCGCAATCCCGCGCTTGCCGCCTATTCGACCGATTTCGACCGCTGGCTGGGCGAAGCTGCCACTGCGCCCGCGGACGAGCGCGCGGCAATGCTGGCGCGGTGGGAACAGGCTCCGAATGCCCGCTACAGCCACCCGCGTGAGGAACACCTGCTGCCGCTGATGGTGGCGGCGGGCGCATCGGGCGCGGCGGGCCGGATCGACTATGCCGAAAACATGCTGGGCAGCGCGCTGTCGGGCTATCGCTTCGCCTGATCCGGCTGGAAGATATCCTTGGCGAAAGGCACGTGGGGGACGATTGCCCCGCCGCGACACAGCTTGCACGTGCTGCTTGGTAAATCGTTACGAATGCGGTAACTTTCTTGCTCTCACGAAGGAGAGGGGAAGATGGTTCGTAAACTCGCAGCAGAATTTTTCGGAACGTTCTGGCTCGTTTTCGGTGGTTGCGGTTCGGCGGTGCTCGCCGCGGCATTTCCGGACCTCGGGATCGGCTTTGCCGGTGTCGCGCTTGCGTTCGGGCTTACCGTCCTCACCATGGCCTACGCCGTTGGGGGGATTTCAGGCGGCCATTTCAATCCGGCGGTATCGCTGGGGCTGGCGGTTGCCGGGCGGTTCGCGTGGAAGGACCTGATCCCCTACTGGGTGGTGCAGGTCGTCGGGGCAATCGTCGCCGGCGCGGTACTGTTCACCATCGCATCGGGCAAGGCCGGGTTCGTGGCAGGCGGGTTCGCCTCCAACGGCTTCGGCGATCTTTCGCCGGGCGGTTATTCGATGCGTTCCGCGCTGATTATTGAAATCGTGCTGACGGCGGGTTTCCTGCTGGTCATCATCGGATCGACTTCGCGGCTGGTTCCGGCGGGTTTCGCGCCGATTGCCATCGGCTTTGCGCTGACGCTGATCCACCTGATCGCGATTCCCGTCACCAACACTTCGGTCAATCCGGCGCGTTCCACTGGCGCAGCGCTGTTCGCCGATACTGCGGCGATGAGCCAGCTCTGGCTGTTCTGGGTCGCTCCGCTGATCGGGGCCGCGCTGGGCGGCGTGATCTGGCGCTTCCTGCTGGCCGCGCCCGACAGCGAAGGCTGATCGCCGCCAGCTTATCACCGGTTGCCGCAAGGGGGCGCTGCCAAATTCGGCCGCGCCCCCTTGTCGTTCCGGCGGGCCTATGCCTAAGGAGACGGCCAACTCAGACCCGCCGAAAGGATCATCGATGAGCGCAGGACATGCAAAGCTGGCCGTGGCCCGGCTCGGCCGCCCCGAATTGCTCGGCAAATCGGGCTTCGCCCTGCGTTCCGCCGCGTTCGAGGATGGGGAGGAACTGGACCCCAGCTTCACCGCGGACGAAGAAGATGCGGTCGCTCCGCCGCTGGAATGGACCGCACCGCCCCCCGGCGCAGCCGAACTGGTGCTGGTGGTGGAAGATCCCGATGCCGGGGCGGAACCGGCGTGCCACTGGCTCGTCTGGGGCCTTGCCCCGCAGAAGGGGCAGTTGCTCGAAGGCGAAGCACCGCCGCGCGTGGGCAAGAACGCGCATCGCAACAGCGAATGGCTGCTGCCCGAACCGCCGCACGAAGACGATCCCCATGCCTATGTCTTCCAGTTGTTTGCGGTCGATCTGCCGCTGACGCTGATGCCCGGTGCCACGCGGGAGGAATTGTTCGCCGCGATCGAGGGGCACGTGGTGGGCGTCGCCATGCTGACCGCGACCTATGCCCGCCCGGATGAGGATGAAAGCTGGGACGACGAAGACGCGGATTGATTGATCCGCGCCGCTCAAGGCCCGGCGCGCGATAAGCGCTTGCCCGGATTGCTGCCCGCCGGTTAGCTTCGCCCCGTTGGGACGAAGCAGGGAGGGACGCATGCACCGAATGGCGGCTTTGGGGTTGGCGGGTGCAGCGGGCGTGCTGTTGCTGGGCGCGAGTCCGCTTGCCGCGCAGACGCCGGAACAGGTGGCGGAAAGCGCGCTCCGCGCCGCGCCGGTGTTCGATGGGCATAACGATACGCCGATCCAGCTGCGCGCGCGCTATCACGATGCGATCGCCGGGTTCGATTTCAACGATACCGGCAACACTGCCGATCCCGCCGCGCCGCAGGGCCGGGCGATGCACACCGATCTGATCCGCCTGCGCAAAGGGCATGTCGGGGCACAGTTCTGGTCCGTTTTCGTCAGCGCCGACCTGCCGGAGCCGCAGGCGGTGCAGGCCACGCTCGAACAGATCGATGTGACCAAGCGGCTGATCGCCCGTTACCCGCGCGATCTGCAATTGGCGCTCACCGCGCGCGATGTGGAACAGGCAATGCGGCAAGGCAGGATCGCCTCGCTCATGGGGATGGAAGGCGGGCATGCGATCGGCTCCAGCCTCGGTGTCCTGCGGCAGATGTATGCGCTGGGCGTGCGATACATGACGCTAACCCATGCAAAGAACACATCGTGGGCCGACAGCGCGACCGATGCGCCGCAGCATGACGGCCTCACCGATTTCGGGCGGACAGTGGTCCGCGAAATGAACCGGCTGGGGATGCTGGTCGATCTCGCCCATGTCAGCGAACGGACGATGCTGGATGCGCTGGCGGTTTCCCGTGCGCCGGTGATCTTCAGCCATTCGGGCGCGCGGGCGGTCAATGGCCATGCCCGCAACGTGCCCGACAACGTGCTGCAAAAGTTGCGCGACAATGGCGGTATCGTGATGATGGTGGCGCTGCCCGTCTATGTCAGCGAAGCGGCGCGGCAATGGCAGGCGGATCGTGCCGGGGAAGAAGCGCGGCTCAAATCCCTATGGCAGGGGCAACCCGCTGCGGTGACAGCGGGGCAGGCCGCCTGGGACAAGGCGCATCCGCAGCCAGCGACGACGATTGCCCAGATGGCCGATCACATCGATCATCTCCGCAAGGTGGCAGGGATCGATCATATCGGGATCGGCGGAGATTATGACGGGATGCTAAGCGGCCCGGTGGGGATGGAAGATGTGGCGGGTTATCCCGCGCTGTTCACCGAACTCGCCCGGCGCGGCTATTCGCGGGCCGATCTGGAAAAGATCGCCAGCCGCAACATGCTCAGGGTCATGCATGCGGCGGAAAGCTATGCCGCCGCCCATCGCGGCGATCCGCCTTATGAAACCTCGGTGGCGGATTAAGGGGATCCTGCCTGGGCCAGCAGGGCAAGCGTGCGCCAGTCCCGCTCTCCCCCGGCGAAGAGGTCGAGCGCGCGGGCGAAGCAGGGGTTGCCGCCTGCCGCTTCGAACAGCGTCATCGAACTGCGGAATTTCAGCGCGTCGACCGGGCCGAACACCGCTTCAAGGCTACGCCGCCCGGCCCATGGCAGGACGGCTTCGGTGCAGGTAACAAGACGCGTGCCCAGCAGGGGATCGGCCAGATAGGCCTGCGCTTCGCCCTTGCCGCGAATGGCATAGAACTGCGCCGTGGGGCTGAGGCCAAGACCGGCGATCTGGGGAAAGACGAACCACATCCAATGGCTGTGTTTCTGGCCCGCACGTAGCTCGTCCAGCGCGATGCGCCAGATATCGCCGCGATCCTGTGCGGCGCTAAAGCGGGCAAGGCCAGGTGGGTTCGGGCTATGGCTTGGCATTGCGCCTTACCCATCGTGCCTTACCCGAAGAGGTATGCTCCGGTCATCCATGTCGCCGATAACAGCGCTATCGCCAGAAACAGGCTGATGCCCAGCACCCAACGCACGATGTGTGGGGTTGCTGCGCCGCGCGCTTCGTCCGTCTCGATATGGACTTCCTCGCCATGGCGTTCCATGGCTCTTCTCCATCGTTGCAGAGGGCGAAATACACCCTCGTTGGCAACAACGGCTGGCGCCACCGGATGTTCCGGCAGCGCCTATCGGGCATCAGTCGCGCAGCAGTTCGTTGATGCCGGTCTTGGCCCGGGTCTGCGCATCGACGGTCTTCACGATCACCGCGCAATAGAGCGAAGGGCCGGGCGTGCCATCGGGCAGCGGCTTGCCGGGAAGCGAGCCGGGCACAACCACCGCGTAAGGCGGCACCTTGCCGATGTGGACTTCGCCCGTCGCCCGGTCGACGATCTTGGTCGATGCGCCGAGGAACACGCCCATGGCCAGCACCGCGCCTTCGCTTACGATCACGCCTTCGGCCACTTCCGAACGGGCGCCGATAAAGCAGTTGTCTTCAATAATCACCGGCCCGGCCTGCAGCGGTTCGAGCACGCCGCCAATCCCGGCGCCGCCCGAAATGTGCACGTTCTTGCCGATCTGGGCGCAGCTTCCGACCGTGGCCCAGGTGTCGACCATCGTCCCTTCGCCGACATAGGCCCCGATGTTGACGAAGCTGGGCATCAGCACCACACCCTTGGCGATGTGGCTGCCCTGGCGGGCGACCGCACCCGGCACCACGCGGAAACCGGCGCCGCGGAACTGCGCATCATCCCAGCCTTCGAACTTGCTCGGCACCTTGTCGAACGCGGGCGCGCCGCCCGAGCCATTGTCGATCACCGCATTGTCGTTGAGCCGGAACGACAGCAGCACGGCCTTCTTGAGCCATTGGTTGACTTTCCAGCCGCCCTGACCGTCCGGCTCGGCAACGCGGGCCTGTCCGCTGTCGAGCAGGGCAAGCGCGGCTTCCACATGTTCGCGCACATCGGCGCTGGCGGGGGTGACGGTATCGCGCGCCTCCCAGACGGCTTCGATGGCGGCAGCGAGTTCAGCGGACATGTGGGATTCTCCTCACGGGATGATCAGATTTTGGCCCGCGCGTAACCTGTTGCGGCGGATGGGGCAAGCGGGGGATAGAGGGGAAGCCGCGGCTTTCACCGCATCAGTTCGCGGACGAAATCGACCAGGCCGGTCTGGCGCGGGCGGCGCAGGCGTTCGGCGTGCAGGATCGTGCGAACCTGGGCGAAACAGGCTTCGATATCGTCGTTGACCACGACATAGTCGTAGCCGTCCCAGTGGCTGATTTCCGATTGCGCGCGGGCCATGCGGCCGGCGATCACGTCTGCGCTGTCCGTCCCGCGCGATGAAAGGCGATGTTCCAGTTCGGCGATGCTGGGCGGCAACAGAAACACGCGGACCACATCGGCCCCGGCCCGCTGATACAGCTGCTGTGTGCCCTGCCAGTCGATATCGAACAGGTAGTCCTTGCCGTTGCGCAGGCCTGCCTCGATCTGGGCCTTGGGCGTGCCGTAGCAATTGCCGAACACTTCCGCGTATTCGAGAAACGCATCGTCGGCCACCATCCGGTCGAATTCGGGGCGGCGGGCAAAGATGTAATCCTTGCCATCCACTTCACCGGGCCGTTGCGGCCGGGTGGTGACGGAGACCGACATATGCAGATTGTCCTCCGCCGCGAGGAGCTTGCGCGAAATCGTCGTCTTGCCCGCGCCGGAAGGCGAAGAGAGGACGAACATCAACCCGCGGCGGTTCAGCGGTTCTTCTGCATTGGCCATGCCGCGCACTTGGCGCGGCTTGCCCCCGGAATCAAGCGGGGATCGCGTTCACTCGCCGTCCGGAGCGGTCTTGGCGCTGCGTCTGGCAGCTTTGGCGGCGGCGATCCTGGCTTGACGGTGGGCACGGGCACGGTCGAGCATGATCTTGCCCATCATGCTGCCGCTGACGAACAGCGCGCCGGGCAACGATCCGGCGGCGATCCGGCTCATCCCCGTGGAAAGCATGCGTTTGCCCAGGCTTTGCCTGGCGATGATTTCCGTGGCGGTGCTGGCATCGTAGCGGTTGCGCAGCAGCGCATGCTCAATGGCGAGGCGGGCCATCACCGTCGCCCCGCGCAGCGCGACATCGGTCAGCAGCAGATTGGTGGCCGGGTCCGTGCTCGGTCCGGCCAGCCCCTTGCGCGCGGCCTGCTGCGCCGTCGGTGGCGGGTGGCGCCGTTTTCTGCGGGAGCGATCACGCTTTTCGGTGGCCATAGTCTTTCCCGTGCGATGGCCGCCGGAACCGGGCGGCGCGTTATTTCTTCCGGCCAAAATCGATGGTCACGACGTTCGATCCGTCCTCACCGCTGGCAACGTCATCCTTGCTTTCCGGTTCCGGCGAATCGTTTTCGGCATCGTCGTGCGGTTCCGGGGCCATGTCGGGCACCGATGCCTGGAACTGCAGGCCAAAATCGACTGCCGGATCGACAAACGCGGTAATCGCGGAAAAGGGGATCACCAGCTTGGCCGGAATCTGGTTGAAGCTGAGGCCGACCGTGAAGAAATCGTCACCCACCGCCAGATCCCAGAACTTGTTCTGGAGGACGATGGTCATTTCGTCCGGGAACCGTTCGCGCAGATGGGTGGGGATGGATACGCCCGGCGCGCTGGTCTTGAACGTGATGTAAAAGTGGTGGTTGCCCGGCAAGGTTCCACCCGTGCTTTCGATCTGGCCGAGCACGCGGCCGACCACGGCGCGCAGCGCCTCCTGAACGATTTCATCATAGGGAATAAGGCTGTCGGGCGTTTCGTCACTCATGCCCGCGAAATTGGCCTTGCCGGAGGGGCCGGTCAAGCGCAAAGCGCAGCGATGGCGCTGCAATCGTCATAACCGCGCGCGCAAGTCACGCGGATATTGCGCTTATCCGCCATCGGCCTATAGGCGGCCCATGCGTAGAGGCACGATCACCCGCAAGACCAGCGAGACCGATATCGCCGTTGAGGTCAATCTCGACGGGACTGGCGCCTATGACATTTCCACCGGGATCGGGTTCCTCGATCACATGGTGGAACAGTTTTCGCGCCATTCGCTG
>CAYXMY010000075.1:0-14148 GCA_964466155.1 uncultured Caenibius sp.
GTAACCCGGGTGGATTGCGTCCGCATGCGTGATTTCGGCGGCGGAAATGATCGCGGCGGTGGTCAGGTAGCTGGGGGCGGCCGGAGGCGGGCCGATGCACACGGCGCTGTCGGCGAGGCGGACATGCATCGCATCGGCATCGGCGGTGGAGTGGACCGCCACCGTTTCGATCCCCATTTCATGGGCGGCACGGTGAATGCGGAGAGCGATTTCACCGCGATTGGCAATGAGAATGCGGGTAATGGCCATGGGCAGCCCTGTCCGATCAGCCGATAATGACGAGCGGCTGATCGAATTCGACCGGCTGCGCGTTTTCCACGAGGATGGCCTTGACCGTGCCCGAAGCGGTGGCGATGATGGGGTTCATCACTTTCATCGCTTCCACGATCAGCAGGGTATCGCCCGCTTTGACCTGGCTGCCCACGCTGATGAAAGCCGCGGCGCTCGGTTCCGGCGAGAGATAGGCGGTGCCGACCATCGGCGACTTCACGGCCTGACCGTCAATCGTGGGGGCTGCTGCCGGGGCTTCGGCTGCCGGTGCGGCGGGGGCGGCAAGCGGGGCCGCCGCCATGGGCGCGGCCATAACTTGCGGTACGGCTGCGGCAGCCATGGCCGCGCGCGAGACCTTGATCTTGCGCTCGCCGTCTTCGACCTCGATTTCCGTCAGCCCTGTTTCGGCCAGCAGTTCTGCCAGTTCGCGCACCAGCGTGCTGTCGATCCTCATGCCACGATCGGCGGCGGAATCCTTGGATTCGGACATGCGTCCCTCTTGCTCGTTTCTATACCGGAGGCCGCTATGCGGCCCGTCGACGATGCTGGCAAGAGGGGGACGGGGAAAATCCCGCGTTGCGCGCGGTTGTTCTACAGTTTTGCCGCCTTTTCGAGCGCGATGACATAGCTTTGCGCACCGTGGCCGGAAACGCAATCCGCCGCCGCCAGCCCGACGTAGCTGAGATGGCGGAACGCCTCCCGCTCCTTGGGCTCGGACAGGTGCACCTCGATCACCGGCGTGCGGATCGCCTTGATCGCATCGTGCAGGGCAATGGAAGTGTGGGTGTAGGCGCCCGCGTTGAGCAAGACCGCCTGCGCCCCTTCGGCCTGGGCTTCGTGCAGCCAGTCGATCAGATGACCTTCGTGGTTGGACTGGCGCATTTCGATATCGAGACCGAGTTCGTATCCCCGATCTTCCAGCATTCCCGCAATATCGTCGAGCGTCGTCGTGCCGTAGATTTCCGGCTCGCGCGTGCCGAGCAGATTGAGATTCGGTCCGTTGAGGACGTAGACGACAGGCTTGGTCATGAGGGACCTCGTTTTTGGAAATGCTGGAAAATAGGCAGGCGGCATAGCGGGGTGGGCGGCTACTTGTCGACGCCCTTCGCCTTGCCCCACTGGCGTGCGGCGGTATAGCCGAGATAGCCCGTCCCGAAGAGGGCATAGAGCGGTTCGGGCAAGCCGGCGAGATAGGCGTTCATCCCGGTGGCGATGGCATGGGCGGCCTGAGGTCGGGCGGCGGACAGCAATCCCATCGGGATCGCCCACAGGATCATCGCGTACATCACATAGAGGAAACTGGGCCGCGCGCGGCTGGTCCAGGGATCGGCGGAATTGGCTTCGGCGACAATGGCGGACAGGCGGGCCTGAATCTGATCCAGTTCCTGCGATCCTTGCAGCTTGACCAGTTCCAGCTTCGCCCGCTCTCGCGCTTCCTTGTCGGGAATGACCTTGTCGATGATGGAGGTGAGCGGGCCGATGAGTGCTTCGAACAGTGCCATGGACGAATCCCTTCTGGTTGAGAATCGCCGAATTAGATAACCATATAGGTTCGTGTAGGAAAACGTTTTTTGCAGACGGCTTTTTCAGGCGGTCAGCAGCCGCGTTGCATCGTCGATGCAGGGGCAGGGCAGGGGGTGGTTCGGGGGAAATTCCACTGGTCGGGACGAGAGGATTCGAACCTCCGACCCCCACACCCCCAGTGTGATGCGCTACCAGGCTGCGCTACGTCCCGAGCAGTGGAGGCGCGCCTATAGGCACAGCTTTGCGGCATGGCAAGCGCTCAGCGGCGGGAAAGAGAAATCCTTTGTTACGAAGGGGCGCAAAGCGAGGAGTTATGCGGGGTGCGCTGCGCGTTGCCAGCCAGTTTCTTTGCTGCTAGGCGCGCTCACTTCCAACGGGTGGGGTTGCCGGTATCGCTTCGGCGTCCGATATTCCGCCCGGTTTGACTGGGATTGACCCATTTTCCAAGGGTGTATCGATGCTTGATATTCTGTCCGCAGCCGCTGCCGCCGGAGGTTCCGCTCCGCCCAGCTGGATCAGTTGGCTGCCGATCCTCGGCATGATCGTGATCTTCTGGTTCCTCATCATCCGCCCGCAAATGCGCCAGCAGAAAGAGCATCGCTCCAAGATCGCGGCGATGCAGAAGGGCGATATGGTCGTCACCGCCGGTGGGCTGGTCGGCAAGGTGATCAAGGTCGACGATCATTATGCCGAACTGGAACTGGGCCAGGGTGTGCGCGTGAAAGCCGTGAAGAGCACCATTGGCGATATCATTCCGCCGGGCGGCACCGCCCCGGCCAACGACTGAGATACACTGACATATGCTCGATTTTCCTCCCTGGAAAAAGGCCTGGCTGTGGTTCGTGACGCTGTTCTTCGCAGCCGCGGCGCTGCCGTCGCTCGTTTCGATAGCGGGCGGACCCTGGCCGTCTTTCCTGCCGAAACCGGAAGTTCATCTGGGGCTGGACCTTGCCGGTGGCAGCCACATCCTGCTCGAAGCTGACGCCAATCAGGTCACGCAGCAGCGGCTCGAAGGCATGGAAGAATCCGTGCGCGGCGCGCTTCGCAATGCCGAACCGCGCGTCCGCATCGGCGATTTTTCCAGCAACGGCGGCCGTCTGTCGTTCATGGTGGAAGACGCGGGGCAGGTCGATGCCGCGCGTGAAGCGATTCTCCCGCTGACGTCCGGCGCGGGGATGAGCGGCCAGCGCGACTGGAAAATCGAAGTGGTCGACGGTCAGCGGTTCATTCTGACGCCGAGCAAGTCGGGGATCGATCAGGCCGTTTCCGATGCCATGGAAAGCGTGACCGAAGTCGTGCGCAAGCGCATCGACGCCTTGGGAACGCGCGAGCCGACGATCATTCGCCAGGGCGCGAACCGGATCGTGGTGCAGGTGCCCGGTCTGCAAGACCCGAAGCAGCTCAAGGAACTGCTGGGCAAGACCGCCAAGCTCGAATTCAAGCTCGTCGACACGACCGCTCTGCCGAGCGACGTGGCGCAGGGCATCGCTCCTCCGGGCAGCGAGATCGTGCCTTATGCGGAAGCGCAGCAGGGCCAGCCGGCCCATATCGCGGTGAAGCGGCTGGGCGGCATCAAGGGCGACAATCTCACCAATGCGCAGCAGGGCTTCTCGCAGCAGGGCAATCAGCCGGTCGTCAACATCACGTTCAATCAGCAGGGCGGCGCCCGTTTTGCCAAGCTGACGACGGAAAACGTCAACCGCCCCTTCGCGATCATCCTCGATGGCAAGGTGCTGTCGGCGCCGAACATCAACGAACCCATTCTGGGCGGCAGCGCGCAGATTTCGGGTAACTTCACGGTGCAAAGCGCAACCCAGCTTGCCATCGCGCTCAAGTCGGGCGCGCTGCCGGTGGATTTGAAGGTGATCGAAGAACGGACCGTCGGCCCCGATCTGGGGGCGGACTCGATCCAGAAGGGCGCGATTGCGATGCTCGTCGGCTCGGTCGCGCTGATCACGTTCATCGTTCTGTCGTATGGCCGTTTCGGGGTTTACGCATGCGCCGCGCTGATCCTCAACATTCTGATGATCATCGGTGTCATGGGTATTGCCGGGACGACGCTGACCTTGCCGGGGATCGCGGGTTTCGTGCTGACCATCGGCGCCGCGGTGGACGCGAACGTGCTGATCAACGAACGCATACGCGAAGAGCGGAAGCGAGGACGGCGGGTCGTGCAGGCGGTGGAACTGGGTTACAAGGAAGCCAGCCGCGCCATTTTCGACGCGAACATCACCAATGCCATCGCGGCGGTGCTGATGTTCCTGTTCGGCTCTGGCCCGATTCGCGGGTTCGCTGTCGTGCTGATGATCGGCATCGTGACGTCGGTCTTCACCGCTGTGACCCTGACCCGCATGTGGGTCGCCGACTGGCTGCGCAAGGCGCGGCCGTCGGACCTGAACTTGTAAGGGGAGAGGATCGATGAAGCTCCTCAAGCTCGTTCCCGACAACACCAATATCCACTTCCTGCGTTGGCAGTGGCCGTTCTTCATCAGCAACATCCTGGCGATGATCGCGGCGGTGGTGTTGCTGTTCACGCATGGCCTCAATCTGGGCGTCGACTTCGTCGGCGGCCAGATGATCCGTGCGACTTTCGTTGAAAGCAGCACCGCACCGGTGGCCCAATTGCGTGAGAAGGTCGGCAGCCTCGGCTATGGCGAACCGATCATTCAGCAGTTCGGCAAGCCCAACGAAGTGTCGATCCGGATGAAGCTGCCGGAAGGTTCGGAACAACACACCGAACTCGCCGATGCGATGGCGAACAAGATCACCAACACGCTCAAGCAGACCTATCCGGGCGTCCGCATCGACGGGGTCGATTCGGTCTCCGGCAAGGTTTCGGGTGAGCTGTTCAAGACGGGTATGCTCGCGCTCGGTCTCGCGATGATCGGGATTTCGATTTACATCTGGGCGCGGTTCGAATGGCAGTTCGGCGTGGGCGCGCTGTTCGCGCTGGTGCAGGACTTGCTGCTGACGATAGGTATGTTCTCGCTCACGCAGATGGAGTTCGATCTCAACATCGTGGCGGCTTTGCTGACGCTGCTGGGTTATTCGCTGAACGACAAGATCGTCGTTTACGACCGTATCCGCGAGAACCTGAAAAAGTATCGCAAGATGCCGGTTCCCGAACTGCTCGACCTGTCGGTGAACGAAACCCTGTCGCGCACCGTGGCGACATCGCTTTCGGTGCTGATCATGCTGTTCGCCCTGCTGTTGCTGGGGCCGGAGGTGATCTTCGGTTTCACCGCCGCGATCACGCTGGGTATTTTCGTGGGGACTTACAGTTCCATCTTCATGTCCGCGCCGATCCTGATCTGGCTGGGCGTGACCCCGGCAAGCTTCGTTCCCGACAAGTCCAGCGACGACAAGGACGACAAGGCAGCCAGCCAGGCCTGATCGCCTGGGCGGGACCGGCAGGTCGCTTAGCGCTCGCCGGTCAGCCTGTTGAAATAATCGGCCAATGCCGCCGCATTCGCATCCCAGCTGAATGCCGCGGCATTGGCCGAAACCGTATCCTGTGCGGGCGGATTGGCGAGCAGCGCGGCAATTCCGGCGGCAATAGCCCCAACATCGCGCGCAACGATCAAGCCGGCGCTTGTATCCTTCACCAGTTCGCGCGCGCCGCCTGCGTCCGTGATGACCAGCGGCGTCCCGCAGGCCAGCGCTTCGACCCAGGCATTGGCGAGCCCTTCGCTGGCCGAGGGCAGCACCATGGCATCGGCCGCATTCAGCACTTTGGGCAGCGCCGTATGGTCGAGCGAACCCAGGAAATGCACGTGCTCTGCCACACCCAGTTCGCGGGCGAGGGCGCGCAGTCCTGCTTCATCCTCCCCTTTGCCGACTAGCAGCAGATGCGCATCGGGCAGGGTGGGAAGCGCGCGGATGACATAGCCTTGCCCCTTGCGCGCAATCAGTGCCCCCACCGCGGCGAGCAGCGGTGCCGTGGCGGGGAGCGCTAGCCCCAGCCGATCGACAAGCCATTGGCGGGCGGCAGTCTTGTCCGTGGGATGGAACAGGCTGCGGTCGAGGCCGGTGTAATGGATGGCGATCTTGTCCCGCGGCAGACCGATGGCGCTCATGTCACGGGCCAATGCTTCGCTCACCGCCAGAAGGCCAGCGGCCCGATCCCCCGCTGCCTGCATCATACGCAGTGCATAGGGCTTCCCGCCCCAATGCGAGATATCCGCACCGCGCGCCTTGATCGAAAACGGCAGATTGAGCGCTCCGGCGATGTGGGCGGCTGCCGGGCCATCGGGGTAGAAGAACTGCGCATCGATCAGATCGAATGGCCTTTCGGCATGCAGCCTGCGAATCAGGGGCAGCGTGGCGCGGACGATGGCGCCGGGGTTGAAGCGGCCGCCAAAGCGCGGGATCAGGGTGTAACGCGGGCGATAGACCCGCACGCCGTGTTCGATTCCATCCACCGCCGCATCCGCCAAAGCGCGATAGCGGCCGAAGGCTACTGGCGGGATGCCGATGGGATTGATGACCGTGACATCCCAATCTCCCCTTGCCGCCAGCGCTTCAAGGCTGCGCGCGACGAAAGTGCCGAAGCGCGGCGCGGCGGCGTTGGGGTAAAGCGTTGCCAGTGAAAGAACCCGGCGCGGTGTTCCGCTCATAATTTGCGCACCAGCATTTCAGCCACGGCGAGCCATGGAGGATTGTCGATCACGATCTGACGCTGCCCGGCACCCGGCGGCAACAGGCCGACCAGATTTCCCTGCCGGTCGATCAGGCGGCCGAAGGCGAAGCGCCCGCCCTTGCGCGGGGCAAGGACATCGCGGTTGATCGCCTGCGCTGAATCGGAAGGATCGATTTGCCGGAGCCAGAGCTGATCGCTCATGCGATATTCGCCCGCGCCGGTCTCGATAGCGAGGCACAGGAGCGTGGCGCCGCCAGCTAGTTCGTTGGGCAGAATAGCGTCGCGCGGCGCAGTGAGCGCTTCCGCACCCGCTTCGGTGAGCCGGGCGACGATTTGCGGCTGCGCCACGGCTTCGCCGCGCACCAGCATTTCCGGCTCAACCCCCAGAGCGGCGGCGATGCGGTTCATCCAGATGAGCGAGAGATTGCGCATTCCTGTTTCGAGCCGCCCGATGGTTTGCGCAGTGGTCGGCGGGCTGCACGCAGCGGCCACATCGGCGAGCGTAAGACCTTTCTCTTTCCGAATATCGCGGATGCGGTTGATCATCGGTCGATCCCTTTTTAACCGAATTGGTTTTTTAACTTTCCTACAATAACCGAAATTTGGCAAGCACCCATTCCATCGACCGGAAAGGATTTGCCATGCACCCCGAGCTTGCCGAACGTGAAATGACCGTGGAAGGCCCCCGCTGCCGGAATGGCGCGGGAAAACGCCGCCGCAGCGTGACTGTCAATCTCGCCGAATCGCCGCTTACCTGGCTTCATGCTCGCGGCCATCTCGACGACCGCCTGTTCGCGGCGGGGGAAATGTTGCGCACCGATTATGAGCGGGCGCAGCTAAGTCCGCGCACGACCATGCGGTGGGAGCCGGTGCGCATCGCCGGCGGACCGGGGCAGGCCCTGACTCCCGGAGAGCGGCAGATCGCCGCGAAGCAGCGCTTCGATGGTGCGATTGCCGCCGCTGGGCGCGGGTTGGAAGATATCTTGTGGCGCGTGGTCTGTGCCAGCGAAGCCTTGCCCGACGCGGAAAGAGCGCTGGCCTGGCCGGTGCGCAGCGGCAAACTGGTGCTGCGTCTGGCGCTGGACAGAGTGGCGGATTTCTATCGTGTGCCCTGAAGGGTGCGGGGTGGCTGAATTGCCGCGCTTAGGCCCTATCTGCCAGGAGCGCGGCGATCCGCGCGCGCAATTCAGGCAACACGTCCTGTTCGAACCACGGGTTCTGCCTGATCCAGATGGCGCTGCGCCATGATGGATGAGGGAGGGGGAAGAAGGCGGGCAGGGCGTCGCGAAACCGGCGCACCCGCTCGGTCATCGAGATCGCGTTGCCGTCGCGCAAATAATATGCCTGCGCATAGCTGCCGACGAGGAGAGTGAGCCTTTTGTCCGGCATGGCCCCCATCACGGTTTCATGCCAGCGCGGCGCGCATTCGCGGCGTGGCGGCAAATCGCCGCTGCGCCCCTTGCCGGGATAGCAGAACCCCATGGGCACGATGGCGACGAGCGAGGGATCGTGCAGTTGCCCTTCGCTAAGGCCGGTCCATTCGCGCAGCCGCTTTCCGCTGGCATCGTTCCACGGGATGCCGCTGGCATGCACTTTCGTTCCCGGTGCCTGCCCCACGATCACCAGCCGCGCCTTTGCCGAGAACTGCACCACGGGGCGTACCCCATGCGGCAAATGCGCCTCGCAAATCCGGCATGCGGCGATAGCCTGATGCAATGCGTCCATGCGCCGGAAGTGGTGCCCCCCAAGGCGAAGTGCAAGGCGATGGCGGTGTGGGTGGTTGCCCTTGCGCGGCTGATGCTGATCCCGCCGCAGCGGGCATAGCGCCGGATTGAAGTTTCTCCCGCAGGCGTTTTCCTTGACGGGGCGGGGAAAAATCGGTTGGCTATCGCCATGTCTCGCAAATGGCAGTTTTTCGCCCGTGCCGTCATCACGCGTCAGCGGCGGCGGCTTCGGGAAAGCGAGGCTGCATTTATCCTGCTGGCGATCTTTTGCGGGTTGCTTGCCGGTTTCCTCACCAATGTGCAGGCGTTTCTCGCCCATGGCCTGCAGCACATGTTCTATGGCGTGACAGTCAACCGGCTGAGCGCGCTGGGGGAAATCCATCATCCCTGGCGCTTGCTGGCCTTGCCTTTCGGCGGCCTGTGCCTCGTGGCTTTCAGCTTTGCGTTCAGGAAGCGTGGCCGGACGCCGATCGACGTGGTGGAAGCCAATGCCTTGCATGGCGGGCGCATTCCACTGACGGATAATCTGGTGATTGCAGGGCAGACCATTCTTTCCAATGGGGCAGGGGCATCGGTCGGGCTGGAAGCGGCCTATGCGCAGACCGGCGGCGGCCTGGCTTCATTCCTCGGCCAGCAATTGAAATTGCGGCGAAACGATCTGCGCACGCTTGTCGGCGCGGGTGCGGGTGCGGCCGTCGGTGCGGCATTCGGTGCGCCATTAACCGGGGCGTTTTACGCGTTCGAGATCGTCATCGGAGCCTATACCCCCGCAGCCATTGCCCCGGTCGTGGCCGCTGCGCTCGCCGCTGCCTTCGTGACGCGCGCGCTTGGCGTCGATCCCTATCTGATCGCGACGACCGCGGACCGCGTGATATCGACCCCCGATTATGTAACCTACGGCCTTCTTGGGCTTGTCTGCGCCATGATCGGAATCACGATCATGCGGCTGGTGGCCATTGCGGAAACGTGGGTGCAGTCATGGAAGCTGCTCGGGCGTTGGCGGCCTGTCGTGGGCGGTTTCCTGCTGATCCCGATTGCCCTGCTGTCTCCGCAAACGCTTTCGGCGGGACATGGGGCGTTGCATCTCGATCTTGCCTTGCATCCGGCGGTCACGGTTCTGCTGACCATTCTCTGCCTCAAGATCGCGGCGTCGGTCATTTCGCTGAGCTTCGGTTTCCGCGGCGGGCTGTTCTTCGCTTCACTCTTTTTGGGTTCGCTGATTGGACAGATTTTTGCGTGGCTGTTCAACGTGTGGTTTCCGGCAATGGCGATCGACAGCAACGATGCCGCGCTGGTCGGCATGGCGGCGCTCAGTGTGTCGATTGTGGGCGGCCCGATGACTCTGGCGCTCCTCATACTGGAAACGACGCACGATTTCGCGCTGATGGGGGTGGTGCTCACGGCATCGCTGATCGCCAGCGCCTTCACACGGGAAACCTTCGGCTATTCCTTCTCCACCTGGCGGTTGCACATTCGGGGCAGCAATGTCCGCAGCCCGCGCGATATCGGCTGGATCATCAACCTCACCGCTGCCCGGCTTATGCGCAAGGATTGGGGATCGGTGCCGGACACGCTTTCCATTGCCGACCTCCGTGCGAAAATTCCGCTCGGATCGACCAGCAAGACCATCGCAATCGATGCAGCGGGGCATTATGCCGGTATCATCCCGACAGCCGCTGCTTACGATCCGAGCGTTTCCGAAGATGCCCCCGTCGCCTCCATCGCCACGTTGCAGGAAATCACGCTGTCGCCGCTGGCCGACATTCAGTTCATCCTGAAGCAGCTCGACAAGGCAGGAGCGGATGAATTGGCCGTGGTGGACGAGAATGGCTTCGTTCTGGGCATCGTTACCGAAAAACACGCCCGGCGGCGTTATTTCGAGGAAATCGAAGCGTCGCAGCGGGCGATGTTCGGGGAAACCTGAGAAAGCCGCAGCGGGGTATCACAACGCCTCTACCATCTCCGCCAGTTCGAGCCAGCGCTCTTCCGCTGCATCCTTTTCCATGCGGGCTTTCTCGATAGCGGCGGTGAGAGCGGCGAATTTCTCCGGATCGCCGGTGTAGAGCGCGGGATCGGAAAGCGCAGCTTCATCGCGGGCGATGTGGGTTTCGAGTTCCTCGATCCGGCCCGGCAGCAGATCGTAATCGCGCTGATCCTTATAACTCAACTTGGTCTTTTTCTGCGGCGGCGGGGGCGGGGTGGCGCTTTCGGCCTTGGCGGCTTTCGCTTTGGCGGGGGCCATGCGTTGCTTGCGCTTCGCTTCCCAATCGGCATAGCCGCCTGCAACCACATCCACCGCACCGCTGCCATCGAGGCCGAGAGTGACGGTAACCGTGCGGTCGAGGAAGTCCCGGTCATGGCTGACGATCAGCACGGTGCCGTCATAGTCCGCGATCACTTCCTGCAGCAGATCGAGCGTTTCGAGATCGAGGTCGTTGGTGGGTTCGTCCAGCACCAGCAGGTTCGATTTGCGGGCGAATTCGCGCGCCAGCAGCAGGCGCGAGCGTTCCCCGCCCGATAGCACGCCCACTTTCATGTCGACGATGGCCGGGTCGAACAGGAATTCCTTGAGATAGCCCTGGATATGCTTGCGGGTATCCTGCACGTCGATCCAGTCCCCGCCTTCGGCCAGCACTTGCCGCACCGTCTTCTCAGGGGATAGCAGGCTGCGTTGCTGATCGAGCACGATCCCGGTCAGCGTTTTCGAAAGCGTGACGGTGCCTTCATCGGGTGCGAGTTCGCCGGTCAGCAGTTTGAGCAGGGTGGACTTGCCCGCACCGTTCGCGCCGACCACACCGATCCGGTCCCCACGCTGGATACGCAGGGAAAAATCCTTGATGATCGTGCGTTCTGCGAAGCGCTTGGTGACATGTTCGGCCACGATCACCGACTTGGTCTTCGAATCGTCATTGGCCAGCGAAAGCTTGGCATTGCCCGTAGGCGTCAGCATGGCGGCGCGCTGAGCCCGCATTTCGTAAAGCTTTTCAAGGCGGCCCTGGTTGCGTTTGCGCCGGGCGGTGACGCCGCGTTCGAGCCAGTGCGCTTCGATCTTGAGCTTGGCGTCGAGCTTCTCGGCGGCCCGCGTTTCTTCGGCGAAAACCTGTTCTTCCCACGCATCGTACCCGCCGAAGCCGACTTCCTTGCGCCGCAGCGACCCCCGGTCGAGCCACAAGGTGGAGCGGGTCAGGCGGGTAAGAAAAGTGCGGTCGTGGCTGATGACGATGAAGGCGCCATTGTAGCGCCCGAGCCAGTCTTCCAGCCAGTCGATTGCGGCGAGGTCGAGGTGGTTGGTCGGCTCGTCCAGCAGCAGCAGGTCCGGTTCTTCGGCGAGCGCACGGGCCAGCGCCGTGCGGCGCTTTTCCCCGCCGCTGGCGTTGGCTGCCATGCGTGACAGATCGATGCCGATCTGCCCGGCAATCGCTTCCACCTCGTGCTGGGCCGGGGCGTGTTCGCCGCGTATCGCGAAATCGAGCAGCGTTTCGCAGCCGGAAAAGTCGGGTTCCTGTTCCAGCATGACCACGCGTGTGCCCGGCTGGATGGAGCGCTTGCCCTTGTCCGCGTCGATTGCGCCAGCAATCAGCTTGAGCAGGGTCGTTTTGCCCGCGCCGTTGCGCCCGATCAACGCAATGCGATCGCGCGGGGCGATATGGAGATCGATATCCTGAAAAAGCCAGCCCGCGCCCTGAATGAGCCCGAGCCCTTCCCAGCCGAGAATAGGGGGTAACGCCATGCGGCGGCCCATAGAGCATCGCGCAAAAAAGTGGGAACCGGTTTTTTGCATTAGCGATGTGGGAACAAGGATCGTGCATCGCGCGAAGAATAGGAAGTGCGCCTTTCCCGCTTCCGAAAGGACACAGAAGGCCACGTTAACCTGTCTGAACGAATTGCGGGATTCCCATCTTGCTTGCGTTAATCGGAACGACCCTATCCGATCCAAGCCGTTCGGCGCGGGAACCGCACCGTTTGTCGATGCGTACCATACCTTACCGCAGCGTCGCTGCGTCATACTTGGAGTATTCAGATGATCCGATATGCCTTGCCGTTGCTGATTGCCACCGCCGCCGTATCGCCTGCCATGGCAGCCGATGTGCAGATCGAAGCCAAGGGGCCGGTGGTTGAACTGAGCGTCAACGAAACCGTGAAAGGGCGGCCCGATATCGTCAATGTGGGTGCGGGCGTTTCGAGCGATGCGCCGACAGCGGTGGCGGCGATGCAGCAGAACGCCAAGGCAATGGATGCCGTGATCGCGAAGATCAGGGCGCTGGGCATCGCCAAGGATGATGTGCAGACCGCGGGCATCAATCTCAATGCGCAGTACGATTACGACCAGCGGTTGCAGAAGCAGGTGTTTCGCGGATACCGCGCGTCGAACACGGTCAACATCACTTTGCGCGATGTGAACAAGGCTGGGGCCGTTCTCGATGCGCTGGTCGCTGCCGGTGCCACCGATCTCAATGGCCCGAATTTCGGTATCGATAACGACAAGCCGGCCAAGGATCAGGCGCGCAAGACGGCGATGGAATCGGCCCGTGCCCAGGCGCTCGATTATGCGCGGATGGCGGGATACATCGATATCCGCCTGCTGTCCGTCAGCGAATCCGCTTCATACGGACACCCCATGCCGATGCTGCAGGCCGCCAGCAAGATGGCCGATGCGGTGGCGGCGCCGACCCCGGTCGAGCCGGGATTGGTCGGTACGTCCGTCACCGTGAGCGTGAAATATGAAATGGTGCGATAAGTCTGAATGAGTACCGAGAGTATCATTCACAACTTGTTCAAGCCTTAGCGGATAGGCACAAGGGCGTTATGCGAAAGGCTATCGCCCTTGTCCTGCCCGGTGCCTTGTCCTGCGCCGTAGCTCTCGTCCCGCTTGTGGCTGCCTCGGCCCATGCCCAGGATCATGACGATCAGGGGCAGGTCCGCAGGGAAATGCGGGCCGGAAATGTCCGCCCCTTGCGTGAGATCGAAGGGATCGTGTTGCCGCAAATGCGCGGGATGCAATATCTCGGGCCGGAATATGATGCCGGGGCAATGGCTTACAGGCTCAAATTCATTCGGGACGGGCGGGTGGTGTTCATCGACATCGATGCCCGTTCCGGGCGCGTGATCAGGCGTTCGAACTGATCGGTTTCGTCTTTCATCGGGTGTACACCTGTGCAGGATCGCGACAGGTCGCTTGACGCGTTGTGTCCCAGGTTCCACTTGAAAACTGCAATTTGCGAATAAGGGTTGAGGCATGCGCATCCTGATTGTCGAGGACGAACCTACGCTGGGCCAGCAGCTCAAATCGACGCTGGAACAGACCGGCTATGCCGTGGATCTGTCAACCGATGGCGAAGATGGCCATTTCATGGGTTCGTCGGAGGATTACGACGCCGTGATTCTCGATCTCGGCCTGCCGGAAATCGACGGGCTGACTGTTCTGGGCATGTGGCGCCGGGAAGGGCGCAGCTTCCCGGTGCTGGTGCTCACCGCACGGGATAGCTGGTCGGACAAGGTGGCGGGGCTCGATGCCGGTGCCGATGACTATCTCGCCAAGCCGTTCCAGACCGAAGAACTGATTGCCCGCCTGCGCGCGCTGATCCGCCGCGCTTCGGGCAATACCTCGTCCGAACTGATGGCGGGGGATGTGCGGCTCGATACCCGCTCGGGCCGTGTCACCTTGGCGGGGGAACCGGTCAAGCTGACGGCGCAGGAATACAAGCTGCTGTCCTATCTCATGCATCACAAAGGCAAGGTGGTCAGCCGCACCGAATTGATCGAACATATCTACGATCAGGATTTCGACCGTGATTCCAACACGATAGAAGTCTTTGTCACCCGCATCCGCAAAAAGCTGGGTGCCGACGTCATCACAACGATTCGTGGCCTTGGATACAGTCTCGACGACCCCGCCGAAACACCGCGCGCCTGATCGCGGGCACGCCGGGTTAGCGGCTGCCGCCCCGGCGGAGGGAGCGGCTGAACAGGAATCCGCGCGCGGGCGGGAAC
>CAYXMY010000076.1:0-13958 GCA_964466155.1 uncultured Caenibius sp.
TCGACCGGCTTGGAGACGGTCTTCAGCCGGGCGTCCGGCACTTCCAGGATTTCGCGAATAGCCATGCGGCGCAAATAGGTGCGAAAGCGGCGTTTCGCAAGGGTTTCAACCGACCGGCCGCCGGGCGCGCAACGCCTGCGCCAAAGTCCCTTCGTCGAGATAGTCGAGTTCGCCCCCGACCGGCAGCCCGTGGGCAAGCTGGGTGATCCGCACGGGGAAGCTTTCCAGCCGCTCGGCGATGTAATGCGCGGTGGTCTGCCCTTCCAGCGTGGCGTTCATCGCCAGCACCACTTCATCGATCCCACCCACCGCCACACGCTCGATCAGTTTGCCGATGGTCAGGTCTTCCGGCCGCACCCCTTCAAGCGCGGACAACCGCCCGCCGAGCACATGATACTGGCCGGTGAACAGTTTCGCCCGGTCGAGCGCCCAGAGGTCCGCCACGTCTTCCACCACGCAGAGCGAACGGGGATCGCGGCGCGGATCGGCGCAGATGCCGCAGGGGTTGCGCGTATCCACATTGCCGCAGGTATCGCATTCGACGAGCGTTTCCTGCACCGCCGCCAGTGCGCCGAGCAGCTGGGTCAGCGCGGTTTCGCGCCGTTTCACCAGCCACAGCACCGCGCGCCGCGCCGAACGGGGGCCGAGGCCGGGAAGGCGCGCCAATGCAGCGGCGAGTGTCTCGATCTCTTGCGATGCCATGGGGGTGGAGATAGGGCTTTCCCCCCGAACACGAAAGGCCATCCACCCCGCTTATGCGCATCATCTTCATGGGAACGCCGGACTTCGCCGTGCCGACTCTCGCCGCATTGCACGATGCCGGCCACACCATCGTGGCCGCCTATACCCAGCCGCCGCGCCGCGCGGGCCGGGGCAAGCAGTTGCAACCTTCCCCGGTGCAGCAGGCGGCAGAGGCGCGCGGGATCGAAGTGCGCTGCCCGGTGACGCTGAAAGACGCGCAGGCGCAGGCCGACTTCGCCGCGCTCGACGCCGATCTGGCGGTGGTGGCTGCCTACGGGCTGATCCTGCCGGTGCCGGTGCTGGAAGCGCCGCGCCACGGTTGCCTCAACGTCCATGCCTCGCTCCTGCCGCACTGGCGCGGTGCGGCGCCGATCCAGCGGGCGATCCTGGCGGGGGATACGATGACGGGCGTCACCATCATGCAGATGGAAAAAGGGCTGGATACCGGCCCGATGCTCAATGTCGTGCGCACCCCGATCGAGCGCAAGACGGCGGGTGAACTGACGGCGGAACTGGCCGGACTGGGCGCGCAGGCCATGCTGCGCACACTGGCCGAAATCGACACGCTACACCCCGTCCGGCAGGACGATCTGGACGCGACTCACGCGCCCAAGATCGACAAGGCCGAAAGCCGGATCGATTTCCACCGCGACGCCGAATTCATCGAACGGCAAGTGCGCGCCTTCGCGCCCGCGCCGGGTGCGTTCTTCGAAGTGGGGCAGGACCGGTTCCGCGTGCTCGCCGCCGAAGTGATCGGCCGCGAAGGCGCGGCGGGCACCGTGCTGGACGATCGGTTAACCGTGGCCTGCGGGCATGGCGCGATCCGCCCGACGCTGATCCAGCGCGCGGGCAAACCGGCCATGGAAGCCGCCGCCCTGCTGCGCGGCTATGCGATTCCGGCGGGCACGGTGCTGCGGTGATTTCCTTCCCGCATTGTTGCGAGCGGTCACAAGGCGCAGGCACGCCATGACCCGCTTCGCCCTGACGCTCGAATTCGATGGCGGCGCATTCATGGGCTTGCAGCGGCAGGCCCATGGCCCTTCGGTCCAGCAATCGGTGGAAGAGGCGGTGCTGGCCGTCACCGGTGAAGAGGTGCGGATGCATTCGGCCGGGCGCACCGATGCGGGCGTCCATGCGCTGGCCATGCGCAGCCACGTCGATATCGCCAAGGCCATCGCCCCGTTCCGCCTGATGGAAGCGCTGAATGCGCTGCTGCGCCCCGCCCCCATCGCCGTGACCGCGTGCGAAGCGGTGGCGGACGACTGGCACGCCCGCTTTTCCTGCATCGGGCGCAGCTACATCTACCGTATCGTCAACCGCCGTGCGCCGCTGACGCTGGAGAGAGGGCGCGCGTGGCATCTCGCCCGCCCGCTGGATGCAGACGCGATGCACCGCGCGGCGCAGGCGCTGGTCGGGCGGCACGATTTCACCACGTTCCGTTCCGCCCACTGCCAGGCGGCCGATCCGGTCAAGACGCTGGACCGGCTGGATGTGCGCCGCGAAGGCACGCATGTGCTGATCGAAGCGGCGGCGCGCAGCTTCCTCCACCATCAAGTCCGTTCCATGGTCGGCACGCTGGCGCTGGTTGGGCTCGGCCAATGGCGCGAGGAACAGGTGGCCGAAGCGCTGGCCGCGCGGCAGCGGCAGGCCCTCGGTCTCAACGCACCGCCCGATGGGCTCTATTTCGTCGAGGCACGATACCCCGACGCATAACCGAACAGAAAAAGGGAGAGAACAAAGATGAGCGTTACCGGAAAAGCGATTGCCTCGACATATGCCGCCGACGGCACGCTGACGGTCGAATTCGTGGAGAAGACGCTGCCTGCCCCCACCGGCCACGAAGTGCTGCTGCGGGTGGAGGCATCGCCGATCAACCCCTCCGATCTCGGCGTGATGTTCGGGCCGTTCGACATCGCCAATGCAGACTATTCCCCCGGCCGGATCGTCGCCCGGATGGAAGGCGCGCCGCCCCCGCCGTTCCTCAAGCGGATCGGCCACCCCATGCCCTGCGGCAACGAAGGCGCGGGCACGGTGATCGCGGCGGGCGATGCGCCTGAAGCGCAGGCGCTGCTGGGCAAGACCGTCACCTGCCTGCAGGGTGGGATGTATAGCGAATATCGGCTGGTCGATTCGCGTGCCTGCCTCGCCCTGCCCGACGGGGTCGATGCCGCAACCGGCGCGTCGAGCGTGGTCAACCCGATCACCGCGCTGACTTTCGTCGAAACCATGCGCAAGCAGGGTTTCACCGGCCTGATCCACACCGCCGCCGCATCCAATCTCGGGCAGATTCTGGTGAAGATCTGCAAGGAGGACGGCATCCCTCTCGTCAACATCGTGCGCAAGGAAGAACATGTCGCGCTGCTGCGCGGGATCGGGGCGGAACATGTGTGCAATTCCAGCGCGCCCGATTTCCACGAACAGCTCGTCACCGCGATCCGCGCGACCGGGGCGATGCTTGCGTTCGACGCCATCGGCGGGGGCGATCTGGTAGGCCGCATTTTCGAGGCGATGGAAGAAGTCGCCGCGCTCGATGCACCATACGATCCCTATGGCACGCACACGCGCAAGAAGATCCATATCTACGGCATGCTGGATCGTGGGCCGACCTGCTTCGCACGCGATTTCGGCTTCACCTGGGAACTGGGCGGCTACATCCTCACCGATTTTCTCATGCAGGCCCCGCCCGAATGGATGGGCCAGGCACGCGAACGGGTGATCGCCGGGCTGAAAACCACATTTGCCAGCGGCTATTCCAGCAAAGTGCCGCTGTTGAATATGCTCGACCGCGAAGTGGTGGCGGAATACGCGCAGATGCGGACGGGCGAGAAAGTGCTGATCGTGCCCCACGAATGAAGGTGGGGAGAGGCTTCCCTTCGTTATCCCCGCCTACACGGGAATGACGAAGGGAGAATAACGCCGGAGCTTATACCTTGGAAACGACGCTTTCCGGCAGTTCGGTGCCGAAGACGCGCTGGTAGTATTCGGCCACCAGCATCCGTTCCGCTTCGTCGCACTTGTTGAGGAAACTGAGGCGGAATGCGAAGCCGACATCCTTGAAGATCGCGGCGTTCTGCGCCCAGGTGATGACCGTGCGCGGGCTCATCACCGTGGAGATATCGCCGTTGACGAAGCCCTGCCGGGTCAGGTCGGCCACGCGCACCATCTGCGCGATCACCGCCGGATCGGCATCCGGGTTCTTGGCCTGGACGATTTTCTGTTCGGTTTCGGCGGGCAGATAGTTCAGCGCCACGACCAGATTCCAGCGGTCCATCTGGCCCTGGTTGATCTGCTGCGTGCCGTGATAAAGCCCGCTGGTATCGCCGAGGCCGACGGTGTTGGCCGTGGCGAACAGGCGGAAATTCGGATCGGGCCGGATCACCCGGTTCTGGTCCAGCAGCGTCAGCTTGCCTTCGGTTTCCAGCACGCGCTGGATCACGAACATCACGTCCGGGCGGCCCGCATCGTATTCGTCGAACACCAGCGCAACCGGGTGCTGCAAGGCCCAGGGCAGCAGCCCTTCGCGGAATTCCGTCACCTGCAACCCGTCGCGCAGGACGATGGCATCGCGGCCGATCAGATCGATCCGGCTGATATGCGCATCGAGGTTGATACGGATGCACGGCCATTTGAGGCGCGCGGCGACCTGTTCGATGTGAGTCGACTTGCCCGTGCCGTGGTAGCCCTGCACCATCACACGGCGGTTGAAGGCAAAGCCCGCAAGGATCGCCAGCGTGGTGTCGGGATCGAACACGTAGTTCGGATCGCAATCGGGCACCCGTTCGTCCGCCACGGAAAAGGCGGGCACGGTCATATCGATATCGATGCCGAAGATTTCGCGCACGCTGACTTCGGTATCGGGCGCAGGCAGCGCCGTCTTGGCGCTATGGTCGAAAGCTGTATCGGTCATATCATTCATCGCGGAGCCTGACCTAGACGCGCGCGCGTTGCGCTGCAACAGCCTTTGCCCACATCAATGGCCTTTCAGCCGCATTTGGGCGGGAGAGCAAACAGGGCGAACACCCGCTCCGCCAGATCGCGGTCGCCGGTGACGGCCAGTTCGCCTTCGGCCAGCACATCGCCCAATGGCTGCTTGCCGTAAACCACCCGCAGGAACGGCAGCGCCACGGGCATGGTGACGGTGAAATCGGGCGCGGGATCGCCATCGGCGGCGCGCGCGATGGCCAGTTCACCATCGGCCAGCCGGGCGATGAAGCGATCCTGCGTCCCTACTTCGAAACGGATCGTGGCCGATACCGCTTTCGCAGCCTCATGATCGATCATCGTGCGCAGGCTCAACATCAGGGACACGGGCGACAGCGGCAAAGTGGGATCGTGCGCAGGCGAACGCGCAGCCCAACGGCCCAGTTCCTGTAGCGCCGGTTCGGCGTGATAGCCCCATTCGGTCAGTTCATAGACCTGCACCGCCGCGGGCGGCGACAGCTTGCGGCGCAGCAGCACGCCCGCCGCTTCCAACCCTTCCAGCCTTTCCGTCAACACCTTGGCGCTGATGCCGGGCAGGCTGGCGCGCAGGTCGGAAAAACGGCGCGCGCCAAGCATTAATTCCCTGACGATCAGCAGCGACCAGCGCTCGCCGATCACTTCGAGCGCAAAGGCCGCACCGCAGGCATCGCCATACCATTTGCCGTGCGCCCGATCACGCTTCGCCGCAGTTTTAGTTTCCTTTTGTAACTTCATAGTTGCTTTCAGTAACTCATGAGCACACAACGATGCAAGAACGATTCGCATTGGAGAGGAACCACACGATGCCGAGAATGATCTTCGTCAATTTGCCGGTGGCGGACCTGCCGCACGCCAAGGCTTTCTACGCCGCGCTCGGCTTCGTGAACGAACCGCGCTTCACCGACGATACCGCCGCCGCAATGCAATGGTCGGACACTATCGTCGTCATGCTGCTGACCCATGAAAAGTGGAAAAACTTCACCAGCCGCCCGATTCCTTCCCCGGATACGAGCGAGGTCATGTTGTGCATCAGCTGCGAAAGCCGCGCGGAAGTGGACGCCATCACCGGCGCCGCCGCAAGCCACGGCGGGACAGCGGATGTGAATCCGCCGCAGGATCATGGCTTCATGATGAGCCGCAGCTTCGCCGACCCCGATGGCCATGTCTGGGAACCGATGTGGATGGACCCCGCCGTCACCCAAGGTGAGGCCCACGTCAGCGAAGCCCACAGCAGCGCCACCGACGCTTGAACACCCGAACGGAGGAGAGACCCATGGCCGAAACCCATCCCCTGCCGACGATCACCGGCTTTTCCCGGGTCCCCGACTTCGCCAAGGGCATGGTCCGCGACTTGCGCATCCGCTGGGCGCTGGAGGAAGTGGGCCGGATCTATCGCATGGACTTGCTCGATGCGATGGCCCAGCGGCCGGAGGGCTATCGCGAACGGCAGCCGTTCGGGCAGGTCCCCACGTTCGACGACGGCCAGGTGCAGATGTTCGAGACCGGGGCGATCCTGCTCTATCTCGCCGAACAAGACGAACGGTTGCTGCCCGCCGATCCCCAGGCGCGCTGGCAAGCCGTGTCCTGGCTGATCGCCGCGCTCAACAGCGTGGAGCCGGCGCTGACGCAGATCGTCATTCTCGATATCTTCCAGCGGGGCAAGGACTGGACCGCCGGCGCACGCGAAGGCGCCGTAGCTTTCGCCAACCAGCGCCTGGGCGATCTGTCGCAAGCGCTGGGTGGGCGGGAATGGCTCGCCGGGCCATTCTCCATCGCGGACATCGTGATGGTGACAGTGCTGCGCAGCGTGGGCCACACCGACTTGCTCCAGCAATTCCCGAACCTTGTCGCCTATCGCGAGCGGGGCGAGGCACGCCCTGCCTTCGCCAAGGCGCTCGCGGACCAGATGGCCGATTTCACGGCCGAGAAGGAAGGAGAAAGCGCATGACCTATATCGAAGGGTTCGTGATCGCGGTGCCGACCGCCAGCAAGCAGGCATTCATCGACCATGCAGGCAAGATCGATCCCGCCTTCCTGGAACAAGGCGCCACCCGCGTTCTCGAATGCTGGCAGGACAATGTCGAGAAGGGCCACACCACCGACTTCTTCGGCGCGGTGAACTGCAAGGAAGACGAATCGGTCGCTTTCAGCTGGATCGAATGGCCCGACCGCGACACCCGGACAACGGCCCATGGCCGGTTCGAAAAGCTGATGCAGACTGACGACCGCCTCAACCCCGAAAAGAATCCGATGCCGTTCGACGGGGCACGAATGATCTATGGCGGCTTCACCCCGCTCCTCGATGAAGGGGAGGCCGTTGCCGATCCCTATGTGCAGGGCTTCATCGTGCCGGTGCCCGAAGGCAACAAGGATGCCTATCGCAAGGCCGCGCTCGAAATGTGGTATATCATGAAGGACTACGGCGCGGCGCGGGTGATCGAGGCGTGGCAGGACGATGTGCCCCATGGCAAGCAGACCGACTTCTTCCGCGCGGTCAAGGCCGAGCCGGGCGAGGTCGCCGTGTTCTCGTTCATCGAGTGGGAATCGCGCGAAGCCTGCGACGGCGCGCACGAGAAGATGATGCAGGATGAGCGGATGAAGCAGTTCATGGAGCAGAATCCGGGCGTGGAGCCGCCGTTCGACGGCAAGCGCATGGTCTATGGCGGGTTCCGCCCGGTGGTTGAACTGACCCGGCAAAGTGTAGGAGCATAATCATGGGCAACCCAGCAGGCAGCTTCATCTGGTACGAACTGATGACCACCGACGCCGATGCGGCCAGCGCCTTCTACAGCGCTATCATCGGCTGGACCGTGATGAAGGACACGCACCCCGACCCTGAAGGTCCCGACTATCGCCACATCATCCGCAGCGACGGCGGCGCCAACGGCGGCGTGTTGCAGTTGACCGGGCAGATGTGCGATGCGGGCGCGCATCCCTGCTGGCTGCCCTATCTCCATGTCGCCGCCATCGATGAGGCGGTGGCCAACATCGGTGAGGATGGCGGGCAGGTGATGATGCCGCCCACCGACATTGGGGTGGGCATCATCGCTCTGCTGACCGATCCGCAAGGCGTGCCGATCTATGTGATGACCCCGCGTGCACCAGCGGATAATCCCGATGCCACCAGCGACGTGTTCTCCCCCACCGCGCCACAGCGCGTGACGTGGAACGAACTGTCCAGCCCCGATCTCGCCGCATCGAAAACGTTCTATGCCCGGCATTTCCACTTCGCGTTCAACCAAGCGATGCCGATGGGGGATATGGGCGATTACTGCTTCATCGATCATGACGGGCAGCGGCTGGGCGCAATGATGCAGCGCCCCGATCCCGCCGCCCCGGCCGGGTGGCTGCTCTATTTCCGCGTCCCCGCCATTGCCGAAGCCAAGGCCGCAGTCGAAGCGGGCGGCGGCAAGATCCTGCTCGGCCCGCACGAAGTGCCGGGGGGCGACTGGATCGTGGTCGCCAGCGATCCGCAAGGCGCGATGTTCGGCCTTGTCGGCGCGAAAGGAGAATGACCATGGCGGATTATACCTTCTTCACCAACCCGATGTCGCGCGGGCAGATCGTCCGCTGGGCGCTGCACGAAGCGGGCGCGGATTACGAAACGGTGATCGTCGACTGGCAGGACAAGCCTGCCGCGTTCCTCGCCGCCAATCCGATGGGCAAAGTGCCCACGGTGATCCACCACGCCCCCTATGGCGATCAGGTGGTGACCGAATGCGCCGCGATCTGCGCCTATCTCGCGCTCTCCCACCCGGACAAGGGCCTGCTGCCGCGTGAAACGGAACGCGCGCCCTATCTGCGCTGGATGTATTTTGCCGCCGGGCCGCTGGAACAGGCGATCCTCGCCCGGCAGTTCGGCTTCGAACCGCAGGATGCACGCCAGCAGGTTGTGGCCGGGTTCGGCAGTTTCGAGCGCACGCTCGATGCGCTCGAAGGCCACTTGCAAACCAACGCCTATGTCTGCGGCGACCGGTTCACCATGGCCGATGTCTATGTCGGCAGTCATGTCGACTGGGGGCTGACGTTCGGCACCCTGCCTCCGCGCAATGCCTTCACCGCCTATGCCGAACGGTGCCGCGCGCGCGAAGCCTATCAGGCGGGCAAGGCCATCGATAACGCGTTGATCGAGGAGATGCAGGCCAATGGCTAGGAAAGCGCTGGTTTCGCTGTGGTTCGAAAGCGGCGCGGACGATGCCGCGCGCTTCTATGCCGAGACATTCCCGCTGACCACGCTGGATGCGCTCCACCGCGCGGCGGCGGATTATCCCTCCGGCAAGGCGGGCGATGTGCTGAGCGTGGAATTTATCGTGATGGGCATTCCGTGCATCGGCATCAACGGCGGCCCGGCCTTCCCACAATCCGAAGCCTTCTCGTTCCAGATCGCGACGGACACGCAGGAGGAGACGGACCGCTACTGGAACGCGATCGTCGGCAACGGCGGGCAGGAAAGCCAGTGCGGCTGGTGCAAGGATCGCTGGGGCCTGTCGTGGCAGATCACCCCGCGCGCGCTGACCGCGGCCATGGCCAGCCCCGACCGCGCCGCCGCCAAGCGCGCGATGGAAGCGATGCTCACGATGAAGAAGATCGACATCGCCGCCATCGAAGCCGCCGTGGCGGGGTGATTGCGGCAATACCTTACCGTCATGCTGAAACGAGTTCAGGGTGACGTTCAGTGATAGAGAACGCCCGAACACCGGAACGAGGAGAAGATACCATGGCACGCAAGATCATCGGCGGCGTCTTCCTGTCGCTGGACGGGGTAATGCAGGCGCCCGGCGGACCGGAGGAAGACCCCACCGGCGGCTTCACGCATGGCGGATGGCTGACCACCGTGTTCGACGAAGAATTGGGCGCGGAAATCGACCGCCTGTTCGACCGCGAATACGATCTGCTGCTGGGCCGCCGGACTTATGACATCTTCGCCGCCCACTGGCCGTTCATGCCGCAGGATGAATCCGATCCCGACGCATCCATCGCCGTGGGGTTTGCCAAGGCCCGCAAATATGTGCTGACCCGATCCGACAGGGAACTGCCATGGGAAGGCAGCCACCGCCTGCCCGATATGGACGCGCTGGCCGCGCTCAAGGCCGGGGATGGACCTGATCTCATCATCCAGGGCAGTTCCACGCTCTATCCCCAATTGCTCGAACGCGGGCTGCTCGACCGGGTGACGCTGATGATCGCGCCGGTGGTGCTGGGCGGCGGCAAGCGGTTGTTCGGCGGCGGCACACCGCCCCTCGCACTGCGCATGATCGAACACCGGCTGTCGCGCAATGGCATTGCGATGGCGACTTACGAACCGGCCGGACCGCTGGCGGACAGCAGCTCCTTCCCCACCCCGGCGGAGCCTTCCGCGCAGGAACTAGCCCGGCGGCAGGCAATGAAAGAAGGATGCTGGTGATGGAACTCTACGGCCACCCCTTTTCATCCTATACGTGGAAAGCGCAGATCGCGCTTCACGCGCTCGATGCGGATTACGATTTTCGCGAAGTCGGGGCGGATCATCCGGACAATGCCGCCTTCGTGCAAGAGGCGCATCCGGCGGGCAAGTTCCCCGTGCTGCGCGATGGGGACGCGGTTATCGTCGAGGCGACCGCCATCGTCGAATACCTAGCCGCCAGCCATCCCGAGGGCAGCACGCTGATCCCGGCTGATCCGCACAAAGCAGTGGATGTGCGGATGCTTGACCGGGTGTTCGACAATTACGTGATGGCCAATATGCAACGGGTGGTGAACGCCTATATCGCCAATGGCGCGAACCCCGATGCGGAAGAAGTGGCAGCGGGAAAGAACGGCCTTCTGCACGCCTACCGCTGGCTCGAAAACTGGCTTTCCAGCCACCGGCTGCTGCCGCATGTCTCACTGGTGAGCTGCGCCGCCGCCCCATCGCTGTTCTATGCCGACTGGGTGGAGCGTATCCCTGAGGATTGCCCGCACCTTGCCGCGCTGCGCGCCGAACTGCTTGCCCTGCCCGCCGTCAGCCGCTGCGTCGAAGCCGCCCGGCCCTATCGCGCCTACTTCCCGCCAGGAGCGCCGGATCGCGATTGATCGCAGAGAACCGCCGTAGCCGGAAAATCAGGCGAACGCGGCGGCCTGACGCAGGACCTGATAGGCTTCGACCACACGTTGCAGCCGCGCCTCGTAGCTGCGGTCCCCGCCGTTGCGGTCGGGGTGATAGCGGCGCACCAGTTCGGAATAGCGGCGGCGCAGGCCGGGCCGATCGGCATCGCCGCCCAGCCCCATGACGGAGAGCGCTTCTTGTTCCTGCTGGGTGAAGCGGGCCATGCTGGCCGCGCCCGCCGCGCGCCGCTTGATCTCCGCCGCGCGGGCGCCGATGGCATCCAGCGGATCGGCGAAATCCGCCCAGCGCGGAACCCCGTCCGCCATCGCGCTGGCGCTGAAGGAGCGGGTTTCGGTGGCCCAGCCCGCCGTGGGGGATTGGGCGTGGAGAATTTCCTCCGCGCTCATCCCATCGAACCAGTCGTACCCGGCGTTGAACTCACGTACATGATCGAGGCAGAACCAGCGATAGCTGCCCGGCCCGTCAAACCCCGCCGGACGCACGCCCGGAGCGCGGAATTCGCCCGCTTCCGCGCAGCCCGGCGCTTCGCACAGGCGCCCATCGCTTTCATAACGGCCTTGGAATTTTGTTTGTCTCACACCTTTCAGGATGGGGAATGCGTTCCGATAATGGAACCCCCGCAACGCAAAATCGGAGAATTTCATGGCCGGCCCGCTGCAACAGGAAATGGAACGCCTGCTTACCGACGCTTTCGCCCCCGGGCGGCTGGAAGTGACCAACGACAGCGCCCGCCATTACGGCCACGCGGGCGATGACGGCAGCGGCGAATCCCATTTTTCCGTGACCATCGAAAGCGCGCAGTTCACGGGCAAATCGCGGCTGGAACGCCAGCGCATGGTCAACCGCGCACTGGGGGACATCCCCGGCGAACGGGTTCACGCCGTGGCGGTCAAGGCCATCGCGCCGGGGGAATAGGGAGTCTCCTCACTCCTCATGGATCGGATCGCGCAGCCATTCCACCCATGCGCCATGGGCATGCGCGGTGCCGAGAACGCTCCACACACCATCGGCCACATCCGCGCCCGGCCATGAACACACGCGCAATTCGTGGCGGTAGGTTTCGCGATTGGTTTCGAGCTGCACCCAGGCGAGCGGCCGGTCTCCATCGGCCTTCGCCCCGGCGCGTTCCATCGCCCGCTCGATCCGCAATTGCGTCGGCACCGGCAGATATTGCCAGACGATGGAATGGAACAGCACCCGCGTCACCCCCGCTTCCTGCGGGATGGTGAGCCAGCTTTCCACCCAGTCCGCCGCATCGGCGCGTTCCAGCATGGGCGGCTTCTGCCGGGCGAGCGCGATGGCGGCATCGATCCGCGCGATGCGTTCCTGCGCATCGGCCCAGACATAGCTTTTGAGCCGCAGCGCGGCGGCGCTATCCGCCAGATCGACCGGGGCCATGTCGCACCCTTGCACGCGGGTGATTTCCACCCGGCTCGCGGGCGGCGGCGGCCCGCGCCATTCAGGCGCGATACGCATCGGCGAATCCTGCGGCCCCGCCTTTACGCCGCCAAGGTCGAAGGCGAAGCGGTCCATCATCGTGTTGATCCCCGCGCTCGCCCCGATCTCGTGCAGGGAAAAGCGCGGCCCCAGCCGGGGCGCCAGCCACAGCAGCCCGGCCATGATCCCCGCCGCGCGGCCTGCCTCGTTGGTCTGCGGCGGCCCTTCGAACCACGGCAGCAGCGCCGCGTCATGATCGCGCACCGCGGCAAGGACGATTTCGTCCACCCTCGCCTGATCGGTCACTTCCCCGGTATAGACCGGGGTCAGCCGACGGTCCGCGCCGGTCAGGTAAAGGTGATGGATGCCGCCTGCGAGGCGGAGCGGCATGGCGTCGGCGGGGCTCACATCGTGCCATTCGCGCATGAACCGCCCGCATTGCGTATCGCTGTTGAGGATCGCCAGTTCCGCCGTCACCACCCGCGCGGTGATCGGCGCGGCATTGCGGTGGCAATATTCCGCCTGCCACTGAATCGCCCCGATTGCGGGATGCGAGGCAGAAACGGCAACGGGATCGCTTTCCGTCATATACTCCTCCAGCCTTGCCCTCCGGAGACCCCAGGAAAACCCTGTGAATCGCCCCGTTAGCCCGAACGAAGCTGCGCCAAGGCGGGCCGCGATGCAATCCGCCCTTCATTTTATGCCAATTACGCACTACGTGCGCGGTCATTATGACCAAGCCACTGACTTTCGCCGTGCCCAAGGGGCGGATTCTGGACGAGGCGCTGCCCGTGATGGCGCGCGCAGGCATCGTTCCGGCGGCGGAGTTCCATGACAAGAAAAACCGCGCGCTCAGCTTCGCCACCGAAGGCAGCGACATGCGCATCATCCGCGTGCGCGCGTTCGATGTCGCCACCTTCGTCGCCCACGGCGCGGCACAGGTGGGGATCGTCGGTTCGGACGTGGTGGAAGAATTCAACTATCCCGATCTCTATGCTCCGGTCGATCTCGACATAGGCCACTGCCGCCTGTCGATAGCCGAGCCGAAGGATGCGGCCGGGCAGACACCAGGCAACGGAGGCGGCAACGGGGCCAGCAACGGAGGCGGCCACACCAGCCACCTGCGCGTGGCGACCAAGTATCCCAATCTCACCCGCCGCTATTTCGAAAGCCGGGGCATTCAGGCCGAATGCGTCAAGCTGAACGGCGCGATGGAACTGGCGCCCACGCTGGGGCTGGCCGGGCGGATCGTCGATCTCGTCTCCACCGGCACCACGCTGCGCGAGAATGGGCTAGTCGAAACGGCGGAAATCCTGCGCATTTCCGCGCGGCTGATCGTCAATCGCGCCGCGCTCAAGACCGATGACCGGGTCGCCGCGCTGGTCGATGCGTTCCGCGCGGCTTGCCAGACCGCAGGCCGCAGCGAAGGGGGCAACTGATGCGCCGTCTTTCCACCGCCAGCCCCGATTTCGAGGCGAAGTTCGCCCGCATCGTGGCGGACCGCCGCGAAAGCACCGGCGATGTGGCGCAGACCGTCGCCACCATCCTCAACGAAGTGCGCGCGCGCGGAGATGAGGCATTGGCCGAATATACCCAGCGCTTCGACCGCCACGGCCTCAACACCGATGCCGACTGGCGCATCGCCCCCGAAGCCTGCCGCGCCGCGTTCGACGCGCTCGCCCCCACGCTGCGCGAGGCGCTGGAACTCGCGGCGGAGCGCATTCGCGCTTACCAT
>CAYXMY010000077.1:0-13403 GCA_964466155.1 uncultured Caenibius sp.
CGGGCTGCTCGTAATCATGGGCATACTGTTCCTGCGCCTGCCCGGCGGCTTCATTCCGAATGAGGATCAGGGATTGGTCATGGTCCAATACCGCCTGCCCGCCGGGGCGACGATGGAACGCACGCAGGAAGTGCAGAATGCGATCCAGACCTATTTCGAAACGCACGAAAAAGCGAATGTCGACAGCATGTTCGCCCTCGTTGGCGGCGGCGGTGGCGGGCCGAGCGGGCAGAATTCCGGCCAGGCCTTCGTCAAGCTGGTTCCGTGGGACAAGCGCCAAGGCACAGAGAACAGCGCCGACGCCATTGTCGAACGGGCGACCAAGGCATTCCGCGCATTGCGCGATGCCCAGGTTTTCGCTCTCGTTCCGGGCGAAATTCGCGGCCTTGGCGATTCCGCAGGCTTCACCATGCAGTTGCAGAACGCAGCAGGAATGCCGCGCGCGAAATTCGAAGCGGCCCGAGACAAGCTGCTGGCGGCGGCCAATGCCGATCCGCATCTGGTCGGCGTGCGGCTGAGCGATCTGCCCAACCTTTCGCAAATGTCGATTGCGGTCGACACACAGAAAGCCACTGCGTTCGGTCTCAAGCAAAGCGATATCAACGCGACCATTTCGACCGCCTGGGGCGGCACATATGTCAACGACTTCATCGACCGGGGCCGCGTCAAACGCGTCTATGTCATGGGCGATGCGCCCTATCGCGCCCGCCCGGAAAACCTCAGCGACTGGTACGTGCGCAACAACAACGGCACCATGACGCCTTTCACCGCCTTTTCGCAGGTCACATGGGGCACTTCCCCCAGCAGCACTTCGCGCTTCAACGGCCTTTCAGCCTTCCAGATCCAGGGCCAGCCTGCCCCCGGAACCAGTTCTGGGGAAGCCATGCAGGTCATGCAGGATCTGGCCGCGAAGATTCCCGGCACCAGTATCGCCTGGTCGGGTTCTTCCTACGAAGAACGGACCGCCTCGGGCCAGGCCCCCCTGCTTTACGCTCTGGCCCTGCTCGTGGTGTTCCTGTGTCTTGCTGCCCTCTATGAAAGCTGGTCCATTCCCTTGGCAGCGATCCTCGTCGTTCCACTCGGCCTGATCGGCGCAATTCTCGCCGCCTCGTTGCGCGGATTGCAGAACGATGTGTTCCTCCAGATCGGCCTGATCACCGCGATGGGCCTTGCGACCAAGAATGCGATCCTCATCATCGAATTTGCAGAAGCCGCTGAAAAACGCGGCATGCGGATTATCGATGCCGCACTCGAAGGGGCAAGGCTGCGTATCCGCCCGATCCTGATGACCAGCCTCGCCTTCGGTTTCGGCGTGCTGCCGCTGGCGCTGGCCGGGGGCGCTGGCGCCAACAGCCGCATCGCCATCGGCACCGCCGTGGTCGGCGGGGTGCTGACCGGCACGGTGCTGGCGATCTTCTTCATTCCCCTGTTCTTCGTGCTGGTCCGGCGTGGGGTGCGCGATGGGATGAAAGCCGCGCGCGAACGATTGGGCCGCAAGGACGATCCCGATACCGCCACGGAGGCAACGCCATGAACAAGCGCCTGATCGCCCTTGGCGCGCCTTTCGCATTGGCCGCCTGTTCGCTGGCCCCGCGCACTGTCTTGCCGACGCCGCCCGTGCCCGCTTCCTGGCCGGTCGGCGATGCTTATCTGGCGCAAAGCGAAGCCGCGCTGCCCATGGTGTCCTATCGCGACATGTTCCACGATCCGCGTCTTCAGACATTGGTGGAAACGGCGTTGGCCAACAATCGCGATCTGCGAGTGGCCGCCGCCAATGTCGAAGCGGCACGCGCGCAAGCAAGAGCCACCCGCGCGGCGCAGTTCCCCGCTATCGGTGTCAGCGGATCGGTCGATCATACGGACAAGTCCGGTAGTGCCAGCACCACCGACTATTCCGCCGGTGCCGCCATTTCCGGCTTTGAACTGGACCTGTTCGGCAAGCTGGCCAACGCCAGCGCGGCCGAACGCGAACGCGCGCTGGCAAGCGAAGCTGCCGCCCGCACGGTGCGGCTCGGCCTGGTGGCCGATCTGGTCGACGCCTGGACAGGGTATGCCGCCGATCGCGATCTACTGGCGATTGCCCAGGATACGGCAACCAACGCCCGCAAAAGCGTGGAATTGACCAAGGCGCGGCTTACGGGCGGCATAGCCCCGCGCACCGATTTGCGGCAGGCCGAACAGATTCTCGCCACCGCTGAAATTGCGGTCGCACGGCAAAAGACGGCATTGGCCCAGGATGAGAACCTGATCCGCCTTCTGGTCGGGTCGGAGTTCGACGAGGCCCTGCTCCCCCGCACGATGGGAGAAGTGACAAGCGCGATCTCCGTTCTTCCCGCCAGCACCAGTTCCCAGGTCCTGCTGCGGCGCCCCGATATCGTCCAGGCGGAATGTCTGCTGCGCGCTGCCAATGCCGATATCGGCGTGGCCCGCGCCGCCTTGTTCCCTTCGATCTCTCTCACCGGCGCGCTCGGTTTTGCCAGCACCGCCCTGTCGAGCCTGTTCGCCAGCGGCTCTTTCAGCAAATCGGCCGGAGCCGATGCGGCGTTGACGATCTTCGACGCGGGCAAGCGCAGCGCGGATATCGCGGCGGCCAAGGCCAAGCGCGACGCTGCGCTGGCCACCTACGAGGGGGCGATCCAAACCGCGTTCCGTGAAGTTGCCGATGCCCTGGCCGATCAGGGTACGCTGGACGAACGCCTGCGCGGGGCCACTGCCTATCGCACTGCGGCCGAGGATACCGCCATGCTGACCAATGCCCGCTATCGCGGCGGGGTGGACAGTTTCCTTGCCAATCTGGACGCCCAGCGCAGCCTGTTCGCCGCACGGCAGAGCGAAGTGGCGACGCAGCTGGAACTGGTCCGTAACCGGATCACACTCTATCGCGTTCTGGGCGGCGATCAGGCCAGTGCAGAGAGCCCCTCCCGCTGACTTCTACTAGGGGATCGCGGTTCCGAACGCTCAGCACACCACCGCAGCGCGTGTCCGTTCGTGCTGCACGGCGCAGAACGAAGCGGGCCGAAAATGGCCAATATCAGGCGCGATGGCCTCTATGATCGCAAGGGGCCGAGTGCTACGCCAGCGGCAATGAAGACTCCGCAAGTCGACGCGGCCACTACAACAAAACAAGGGATTTCCTGAATGAGTTCTCCTTCCAATCTGAGCACGCCCGCAACGCCCGTCATCATTACCGGTGGCGCTTCCGGTATCGGTCTCGCCTCTGCCGAAGCGCTGGCCGCGGTGGGCCGCCCGGTCGCACTGTGGGATATCAACGGCGATGCCGCGCGCAGTGCGGCAGAAAAGATCGCCGCGGCCCATGGCGTGGCCGCAATCGGCATCGTGGCCGATCTGCGCGATGCCGCAGCGATTGCCCCTGCGCTCGCCGCCACGCGCGAACGCGTGGGCGCACCGGGCGCTCTCGTCCACGCGGCGGGCACGGTCGATACCGCATCGATTGACGGCCTGACCGTGGAAAGCTGGGACGCCGGTATGGCCATCCACTTGCGCTCGCTCGCGCTGATTGTGCAAGCGATCCTGCCCGATCTGGCCGCACAAAAAGGTTCGGCAATCGTCGCCATCGCTTCGATCAACGCCACACTGGGCAACGCGATGAACCCGATCTACACCGCCGCCAAGGGCGGGATGCTCTCCCTCGTCCGTTCGCTCGCCGACCGGCTGGCACGGGACGGTATCCGCATCAATTCGGTTTCCCCCGGCCAGATCATGACCCCGATGATGCGCCCGGCCGTGGAAGCTCTCCCCCAAGGCTATTTCGAGAAACGCATTCTGCTCGAACGCCTGGGCGAACCGGAAGAAGTGGCGCGCGCGGTCCGCTTTCTCCTTTCCGATGAAGCAAGCTATATCACGGCAGCCCAACTGGTCGTCGATGGCGGCAATATCTCGTCACAGCGGGGTTAATCACACGATGGCACTTTCTCTTTATCTGCGCAGCACAGCGATTGCGCTTAGCCTGGCCAGCATTCCGCTGGCCGGATGCGCGACGGCGCCCGCTGGCAAACCCGTTGCCAGTGCGGCGCATCGGGCCAGCAATGTCCCCTTCACCGCGGCCAATGTCGAAGCACTGCGCGATGGCGGCGGTTATCGCATCTCATGGCAAGCCACCGGGGCGGACAAGGTGCGCGTCTTTGCCAGCACGAACCCCGATGGAACCACCAGCGGCACACCGGTTGCCCAGGGTACGGCCGATGGCAGCGCGACCGTTCCGGCCTTGGCGGCAACGGGGCGCCCCTATTTCACCCTGGTGCCGGATCGCGGCACGGCGCTGACCACGGCGGATCGAGGGCTGCACTTCGCCTCCGTCCCGAACTGGCGCGATATCGGCGGCTATCGCACCGATGACGGGCACTGGGTCCGCATGGGGATGATCTATCGCGCCGATCAGCTCGACAAGGTGAGCGATGCGGACATGACGCGGATCGACGCGCTCAACCCCGCCGTCATCATCGATCTGCGGACCAAGTCGGAACGCAGCCGGGAACCGGACAAGATTCCGCCACGCGCGCGGGGCCTGGTGCTGGACGTTGCGGCGGACAGCGCCGGAACATTGGGCGGCGACATGCGCGAAGCGATGGCGGCCATTTCCACCGGCAAGGGTGCGGAAATGTTGACTGCGGCCAACCGCGATTTCGTCTCGCTGCCCAGCGCGCTCACCGCCTACACCGGGATGATGCGCGAACTGCTGCAGGAAAAGGATGGGGCAATCGTCTATCACTGCACAGCAGGCAAGGACCGCACCGGATGGGCCACCGCGATCATCCTCAGCATCCTGGGCGTGCCGCGTGACACGATCATGGCCGATTACCTGCTGAGCAATCAGTACCTCAAGGCCAAGAATGAGGCGACCATCGCCATGTTCAAGAAATCCGGGGCGCCGTTCGATGTATCCAATCTCGAACCGGTCATAACCGTGCGGCCTGAATACCTGCAGGCCGCATTCGATGAAGTGGATCGCAAGTTCGGCTCGTTCGATGCCTATGCCCACAAGGGGCTGGGCCTGACCGACGCCGATATCGCCGCACTGCGGACCAAATATCTGATCGGCCCGGTTGGCTGACTGTATCCAACATATCGGATCGCGGCATCTCCCGCGATCCGATATGTCCCGCCGGTGGCAGACAATGCTGCCCTTGCCCCGATTGTGGGCATCTCGGATTTGATCCGGAAGCCGCGCCGCGCGCTCGCCACACCTTTTGCGCGGATTACCTGTCAGGCCGCTTCCCGCTCATAGCGAATACGCGCTTGCTCCAGCGCCGCGTGGTTATCGCCAATCCAACCGCAGATACCGCTCACCGCGCCGAGGAAAGTCCGCCCCAGCTCCGTCAGGCGATACTCCACCGCAGGCGGCGTCGATGGCAGGACTTCGCGCGAGACGAGGCCGAAGCATTCCAGTTCGCGCAAGGTCTGCGTCAGCATCTTGGAGGTGATCGGGGTCGCCACACGCTTCAGATCGGAAAAGCGCATCGCCCCTTCCCCCAGCCGGTACGTGACCAGCATCGTCCACTTGTTGCCCACCAGTTCGAGAATCTCGAGCGCGGTCTCTTTGTCAAATCCGGTATCCATAAGATACCTAATATACTTTCGGTGCCTTGTTGCAAATGGAAACCAGATTGAATAGCCATCGTGCATCCCAGTGGCGCACAGCGCCCAATTCTGAGAGGACCGATTCCCATGAAGATTCTCGTTATCGGCGGCACCGGCATGATTGGCGGCCACGCAGCCCTTTATCTCAAGTCGCAAGGCCACGATGTGACCGTGTCGGGCCGCAAGCCCGCGCAGGCGACGACCGAACTGGCAAAGCTGCCGTTCCTGCAAGGCGATTATGTCGCGGGCACGTTCACCGTGGACGATCTCAAGCCGTTCGATGCCATCGTCTTCGCGGCGGGTGCGGACATTCGCCATGTGCCCGAAGGCGGCGATTACGATTCGCACGTGCTGCACGCCAATGGCGAAGCGGTTCCGGCTTTCGCCAAGCTCGCCAAGGAAGCTGGCGTGAAGCACTTCATCCATATCGGCAGCTTCTACCCGCATATCGCGCCCGAACTGCTCGACTCCAACCCCTATATCCGTTCGCGCAAGCTGGCGACCGATGGCATTTCCGCTCTCGCCGACGATTCGTTCCACGCGCTCAGCCTCGATGCGCCGTTCGTGGTCGGCACCGTGCCGGGTATGAGCCTGCCGATGTTCGAAGCCTACACCCAGTATGCGCAGGGCAAGCTGGGCATGCCCGCCTTCGGCCCGGCCGGTGGCACCAATTTCATTTCGACCCAATCGATCTCCGAAGCGGTCGCCGGTGCGCTGGAAAATGGCGAGAACGGCAAGGCCTATCTGATCGGTGACGAAAATCTCAGCTTTGCGGATTATTTCAAGCTGTTCTTCCGCGCGGCGGGCAACGATGCCGATGTCCCCTCGCTCGATCAGGAACACCCGATGCTGCCCGATGGGGCGATCTTCACCGGCCGTGGCAACACTGTCAGCTACGAACCGGACGCCAAGACCATGGCTGACCTCGGCTTCCGCCGCAACGATATCACCCGTGCGGTGAACGAAGTCGTTGCCCAGTTCAAAGGTGCATGATGGGCGGGCGCACGCTTGCTGACATGACCGCGCTGGTCACCGGCGGCAGTGGCGGCATCGGCACAGCCTGTGCCCGGGCGCTGGTGGCCGAAGGGGCTCGCGCAGTCATCATGGGCCGCCGCCAAGAACCTCTCGAAGCTTCTCGTGCGGAAATCCTCGGCGAATTTCCCGATGCCACGGTCGAAATCGCGGTGGGTGACGGCGGCAGCCAGGCCGATGTGCAGAAAGCAGTAGATCAGGCCTACGCCCTGGCCGACCGGCTCGATATCGTGGTGCCCACGGTGGGCGGCAGCGGCTTCGCACCGTTCCTGCAAACCAGGGTGGAGGATCTGCGGCGGGATCTCGATCTCAACATCACCACCACCTTCATCGCGATGCAGCTTGCCGCACCGATGATGAAGAACGGCGGATCGATCGTGTGCATCTCCTCCACCGCGGCGACGATGCCTTTCCCGGCCTTGTCGACCTATTGTACAGCGAAGGCGGGACTGGAAGGCCTGATCCGCACCGTGGCTGATGAACTGGCGGCGCTGAACATTCGCGTCAACGCGGTCCGCCCGGGCCTGACGCGGAGCAACGCGACGACCGATATGTTCGCCAATCCGGTGGTGATCGAACGCTTCATCGAACAGACCCCATTGCGCCGTACGGGCGAGCCTGCGGATATCGCCGCAGCCGTCGCCTATCTGGCGAGCCCGGCTTCGGCATGGGTAACGGGCCAGTCTTTCGCGGTCGATGGGGGACAGGAATTGCGCCGCAATCCCGATCTGCTCGGCTAAACCGAACGGGCTTCAGGCCACTCCGAGAAAAAGGGGCGCTGCCCGCAATATGCGGCAGCACCCCTTTTTCGTTTCCGCCGTATCATCAATACGATGTGCGCCATTCCTATCGCGCCGCGCACCGTTCGTCTTTCTTGCGGTGGGCTATCCTGCGATTGCCGTTGTCCTGCCCCGATACGATAGCTAAGCCTGCAATCGGAAGGACAAGGCAGGCAAAGCCGCGGTGCAGGACGACACAGGTTATCAGTTCAAGCCGCATGAGCGGCCCAGCATGCCGGGTTCACCGGCCACGCCCGATCACCCAAAGCGGCGGCGTATCTTCTATATCCTGATCGGTATTCTGATCGGTTTGACCGGGGGGCTGGGTAACGCGCTGGTCGCGGTCAACCTGTCCTTCGCGCAGGGAACGCTCGACCTCTACAGCGACGAAGCGGCATGGCTGACTGCCGCCTATTACATGACCAACACCACGGCCAATCTGCTGCTGGTCAAATATCGCCAGCAATTCGGCCTGCAGCGTTTTATCCGTGTCATGCTGTCGATCTATGTGGTCACCACCGTGCTGCATCTTTTCGTGCACGGGTTCTGGTCGTCGGTGCTGGTGCGCGGGGCCAATGGCCTGGCGGCCAGCGGCATTTCATCGCTGACCGTGCTCTATCTGATGCAGGGGATGCCTGCGGCAAAGCGCATGGTGGCGCTGATGATGGGGATTTCCATCCCGCAGCTCGCCACGCCGCTGGCGCGCGTCATTTCCCCCTTCCTGCTCGAAAGCGGGGATTGGCACATGCTGTACTGGTTCGAGATGGGGCTGGCGCTGGCGATGCTGTCGGCCATCCTGGCTCTTCCCCTTCCCTCCAGCGAACGGGTGAAGGCGTTCGAGCGCGGCGATTTCCTGACGATCTCCCTGCTCGCGCCCGGATTGTGGATGCTTATTGCCGTAATGTGCGAAGGGCGCATCGTCTGGTGGACCGAACGCCCCTGGCTCGGCTGGTGCCTCGCCGCCAGCATCGTTCTGATCGTGGCTGCCCTGATGATCGAACATTACCGCAAAAACCCGCTGATAAACACCCGTTGGCTGGGCACGCGCGAAATGGTGCGGCTGATGTTCATCGCCGCCGTGGTGCGCCTGCTGCTTTCGGAGCAAACGGTGGGCTCGGTCGGTTTGCTCAACGTCGTGGGCATGCAGAACGATCAGATGATCACGCTTAACGTGGTGATCGTGCTGGCGTCGATTGCGGGGCTGGCGACAGCCATCCTCACGTTCAATCCGGCCAATGTCGGCCGGCCGATCATCCTTTCGGTGCTGCTGATAGCCATTGCATCGTTCATGGATGCGGATTCCACCAACCTCACCCGACCGGCCGATTTTTATATCAGCCAGGCACTGATCGGCTTTGCCTCACTGCTGTTCATGGCGCAGACCATGGTCATCGGGATATCCAGAACCCTGCTCGCAGGGCCGAAGAATTTCATCACTTTCATAGTCCTGTTCAGTTTGAGCCAGAGCCTTGGGGGGCTGGTCGGCTCTGCCCTGCTCAGCTCCTTTCAAGTGGTGCGGGAAAAATTCCACTCGCACGAACTGGTGCAGAATATCGTGATGACAGACCCTATCGCCGCGGCCCGCATAAGCGGCAGCGGCAATGCCCTGCACGGCGTTATCGGCGACCCTGTCTTGCGCAGCGCGGAAGGCGCCGCGCTACTCGCCCAACAGGTCTCGCGCGAAGCGAATATCCTGGCCTACAACGATGTGTTTTTGCTGCTGGGGGTTCTGTCCTGTCTGGCACTGCTCTGGGGCCTTGCCATCCATTGGGGTATTCGCCGCAGAAGAGAGGTATCGCCGGTGATCCTGTTGCAGGAAGCAACACAAGCCCGAATGGCTCAGGCAGCGAAGGAGTAAGATAACGGCAATGGCAGACAATGCGGGCAACGCTGGGGCGGTTCCGGGACAAGACTCGGGCGGCAACGATCCACAAGTCAATCCGCCGCCCGAAGGCTGGCGGCCGCCTCCACACAAGCGGATCGCCGTTATCGCCATCGCGGCGACCGCGCTCATCGCCATCCTCGCCATTCTTTATGCCTGGGGGCTGCCGCCTTTTGCCGGCTGGAATCAAACGACCGACAACGCCTATGTCCGGGGCAAAGTGACCACTATCAGCCCGCAAGTCAGCGGCTATATCACTGCTGTCCCGGTCAAGGATTTTACCGAAGTCAGGCAGGGGCAAGTGCTGGCGACCATCGACAGCCGAATCTATGCGGCGCGGGTGGAACAAGCGAAGGCAAACCTTGCCGCGCAAACCGCCGCCCTCGCCAATTCGCAGCAGAGCCAGCGTTCGCGCGAAGCGGCTTTGACCGGCCAGTCCGCCGCCATGGCCAGCGCCAGGGCGCAACTGGTGAAAGCGCAGGCGGACATGCGCCGCGCCCGTGCGCTCGTGGCAGACGGGTCCATTTCCGAGCGTGAGTTCGATTCGACGCGTGCCGCCCTGCTCGCCGCGCAAGCCGCGGTGGAACAGGCCAGTGCCTCGCACCAGATCGGGCAGCAGGATGTCCGTTCGGTGATCGTCGGCCGCGAAGGGCTGCAAGCGGCGGTGGAAGGTGCGCGGGCGCAGCTTCATCTGGCGGAGATCGATCTCGCCAACACCGTGATCCGCGCCCCGGAAGACGGGCAGCTTTCCGAAGTGGGTGTGCGCAACGGGGCCTATGTGACGGCTGGCACGCAACTGATGTTCATCGTGCCCCACGACGTTTGGGTGATCGCCAATTTCAAGGAAGCGCAGACCCACAAGATCCGGCGCGGCCAGCGCGCAACCTTCAAGGTGGATGCCCTGGGCGGGGCGAAATTCACCGGGCACGTTGAAGATTTGTCACCCGCTGCCGGATCGGAATTCTCGGTGCTCAAGCCTGACAATGCCACCGGCAATTTCGTCAAAGTGGCGCAGCGCATCGCCGTGCGGATCAAGGTCGATCCAAAGCAGGAGAGGATCGGGCGATTGCGGCCGGGCATGTCGGTCGAAGCACGGGTCGATACGGCAGACTGATGCGCAGACTTACCCCTCTCCTCGCCCTTGCCACCGCGCTCTCGGCTTGCGCCGGGCCTCCTGTCGAAACGGCACAACTGCCGCCGATTGTGCCTCCTTCGGCGTGGCGGGTTGACGCAGGGCCTACGGCGCCGCTCGATCGGGCATGGTGGCAGGCTTTCGGCGATCCGGTTCTGACCCGGCTTGTCGAACAAGCGCTTGCCAATAATCTCGACATTGCCGTGGCCGCCGCGCGCGTGCGCGATGCACGGGCGCAGGAGCAGGCGGCCCATGCGGCGCTGCTGCCCACGCTCGATGCATCGGCATCGGGGGCGCGTTCACGCAGCCTCAACGCATTCGGCACGCCATCGGAACAATGGGCAGCGCAACCGCAGGTTCAGGCCGGTTGGGAGCTTGACCTGTTCGGCCGCCTGTCGGATCAGCAATCCGCCGCCCGCTCCGCATGGCTCGCCAGCCAGGCCGCACGCGATGCGGTGCGCCTCTCGGTAGCTTCAACTGTTGCGGGCGGATATATCAATCTTCGCTCCCTCGATGCGCGCCTGCAAGTGGTGAGGCAAACGTTACAGGCCCGGTCCGATACGCTGCGGCTCGTCCAGCGGCGGGCCGACGCAGGCTATTCCCCGCGTCTGGAACTGATGCAGGCCAAAGCCGATTATCAGGCCGCCGCGCAACTCATTCCCCCGCTCGAACAAGCCATTGCCCAGCAGGAAAATGCCTTGAAACTGCTGACCGGCGAACTGCCCGGCCCTGTGGAACGCGGGCAAGCGCTATCGGCGCTTGCAGAACCTGCCATTCCCGATGGGTTGCCATCCGGATTGCTGCAGCGCAGGCCCGATGTCGCGCAAGCGGAACAGCAACTGGCCGCAGCCGACCATTCTCTCTCCGCCGCGCGCAAACGCTTCCTGCCGCAAATTCGTCTGACAGGTTCCGCTGGGCTGGCCTTGTCCACGCTTCTGCCCGATCCCGTAACGCTGTGGTCGCTGGGCGGCAGCATTCTTGCCCCGCTGTTCGAAGGCGGACGGTTGCGGGCAGGAGCAGAAAGCGCGGGCGCGCAGCGCGACATCGCCGCGTTCACGTATCGCAAGACAGCGTTGAATGCCTTTCGCGAAGTGAACGACGCTCTGGCCGCAACGGAGCAGACGGACAAGCAGGTGGCCATACTGCATTTGCAACGCGATGCCTTGGCGGAAAGCTTCCGGCTGGCATCGAACCGGTACAAGGAAGGCTATTCGCCCTATCTCGATCAGCTCGATGCCCAGCGCGGCCTGCTTGCGGCGGAATTGTCGCTGGTCCAGGCCAGGGCGAGCGCCTTGCTCGCGCGCGTGACGCTCTATCAGGCCATGGGCGGCGGATGGAGCGCGGACTCCATCGCCAGCGCACAAGCGAATTGATCCCGCCTCAAGGTATCAGGATGATCTTGCCGCCCACGCTGCCTTGCTCCATCGCGCAGTGCGCATCCGCCACGCGTTCCAGCGGCAACCGCTGTGCAATGGGCACATAACGCATACCCGCCGCCCATTCGCGATAGAACCGTTCCAACCGCGCCCGATCGAATGCCACGGTCAAGGTGCAGAACCGCTGCGAGGCACCGGGCGGCGGTTCCGGCGGCGGCACGGCAATCGAGGCGAGAACGCCCTGCGGCTTGATATGGGCAAACAGCCCGGCGGCCACTTCCCCGCCCACAGTGTCGCCCACGGCATCGAATGGACCGGCTGCCGCCAGCGCTGCCGGATCGGCCAGATCGATTACCCCGCTTACCGGCAAATCCTCTATCGCTGCACGAGCGGATGGGCGAACGCCCGCAAAAACTTCCGCCCCGGCATCCAGCGCGGCCATCACCGCCGCACGGCCAGTCGATCCGGCGGCACCGGCAATCAAGACCTTGTCCCCCGCCTTCGGGCGAATGCCAAGCTCGACCAATTGCGTACCAGTAAGCACACCCGTGGGCGCTGCGGCTGCATCCGCAAGGTCGAGCGTATCGGGCACGCTAACCAGCGCAGCTTCCGGCACCGTCACATGGCTGGCATAGGCCCCGTTCGCAAAAGGATTGAGCATCCCGGCCACCCGGTCGCCCACGGCAAACTGCGTAACGCCCGGCCCCACGGCCTCCACAATGCCAGCGACATCGCCGCCCAGTTGCGCAGGGAACACCAGCGGCACGAATTCATGCAGCACGCCTCGCCGCGCCTTGATATCCACCGGATTGACCGCCGCCCCCGCCACCCGCAGGCGCACTTCGCCCGGCCCCGGTGCAGCGACCACGGTCTCAGCCATGCGCAACAGATCGGCCTCGCCATAATCCGTCAGTTGCGCCGCACGCGCCGCCACAGGGGCAGCGCTTCCGCTTTCCATGGCACGGGGCAGCGCCGCATCGAAAGCTGCCGCGCGCGCCTGCAACCGTTCCACCAGTTCCGCGAACATCGGTGTGCGTTCGAGCAGTTCGAGAATCACGCCCGGCGCCTCCGGAGAACGGAAATAGACGAAGCGCTGCCCGGCAGCTTCCCCATCGGCGAAACGCTCCATCCCCCGCGCTTCGGCCACGGCGGCATCGCGCGCGATGTCGTCCGTCACACTGGCCAGCCGCTGCAACCCGACGATGGGCCGATTGAGCGCATCGTGAAAAGGTGATGGGCCATTACCCGCCACTTCGATCAGTTCGACGATACGGCCATCGTGCCACGCCACTGCGACGTGCGCAGGCAAAGCGATCTGCCGGCCATCGTAATTCATGGCCAGCGTCAAACCGCGAAACACCGTCCAGGGGCCAACGCCCATCTGGCGTTCCCAGAACGCCACCGCCGCATCGATATCGCCCGATGCGAAACTGATCTGATCGAAGCCTGAAAACCACGCTGTCATGTCTATCTCCCTGCCGGACTTGTGGATTGCCCGTGCGTGGCCCGCAAGCGGGATCGTACACCGAAATGGTGCGTTGCGGTCGACCGCCCTGCCGCTTATGCATCGACATGCCATTATGCACGGCGGAAACGCCAATGAA
>CAYXMY010000078.1:0-13380 GCA_964466155.1 uncultured Caenibius sp.
GTTCTCATTATGTCCGCCAAATCGTTGTCTGGCGCACAAACCTTGAGGTGACGCCTGGTGCTTTGCGCGGGCAGCCTGCGCAACGGCGGGCTGCTGCGCGAACTGGCATCGCAGGCGCAAGCCATCGAAGTGGTGTGCAGCCAGTCGATCCACGAACTCGACGCCACCCGCCGCCTGCTCGACCGGGTCGCCATCGACACCGCCAGCACCGGGCGCTTGCGCCTGCTGGTGTGGGATCACGATCCCGCCATCCTGCTCGACGGGCAGCGCATGGCCGATGTGCTGGGGATCGCGGCGATGCTGACCGTCCCCACCGAACGGGTGGCGATGCGCAACGCGCTCAACGCCGGAAAGCCGCTGGCGATGACGCGCGAGAGCACCCCCTATCTCCAGGCGGTCCGCCGCGTCTGCGGGATCGCCGCGCCCCAGAAAGGGCGCATCCCCGGTCTCGATACCGTGCGGCGGATGCTGACGCGATCGATGGAGCGTGTTGAATGAGCCTGCTGACTTCCGACGGTTTCGAACGGGATACCCGGCAGGACCGGCGCAAGCCGCCCATCGCCCAGCCTTCGGCCCAGCGGATGAGCGACAGCTATCAGGCGGTCAAGGCGATGACCTGCCAGCAGGTGATCGAACACCTCGAAACGCAGGGCATCACTGTCGAAACGCTCGACCAGCACACGCTGCGGCAGGAAATCGCGCAAGTCCTCAACAGCCGCAGCCGGCGCGGCCAACTGGCGCTCAACAGCGCGGAACGGCTGCTGCTGATCGAAGATGTGGAGGACGAGGTCATCGGGCTCGGCCCCCTCGCCCCGCTGCTGCGCGATCCGTCCATCGACGATATCATCGTCAACGGCGCGAACACCGTCTATGCCGAACGGGGCGGGCTGCTGGAACGGATCGACACCCGCTTCCGCGACGATACCCACCTGATGCACATCATCCAGCGGATCGTCGGCCCCATCGGCCGCCGGGTGGACGAAGCGACGCCCTATGTCGATGCGCGCCTGCCCGATGGATCGCGCGTCAACATCGTGATCCCGCCGATCGCGCTCGACGGGCCGCTGGTTTCGATCCGCAAGTTCCGCCTGCAGGCGTTGAGCATGGAGGATTGCGTCAGCGGGCAGACGATGAGCCAGCCCATGGCCGCCTACCTTAGCGCGGCGGTGCGTTCGCGGCTCAACATCCTGATTTGCGCCGGCACCGGCGCGGGCAAGTCCACGCTGCTCAATGTCCTGTCGAGCTGCATCAGCAACCGCGAACGGCTCGTCACCATCGAGGATGCGGCCGAACTGCAATTGCGGCAGGATCACGTCGTCCGCCTCGAAACCCGCCCGCCCAATGTCGAGGGCAACCGCGAGGTCAGCTCGCGCGATCTGGTCCGCAACGCGCTGCGCATGCGGCCGGACCGCATCATCCTGGGCGAAGTGCGCGGGGTGGAAGCGGTGGAAATGCTTCAGGCCATGTCCACCGGGCACGACGGATCGATGGCCACGCTGCACGGCAATTCGCCGCGCGATGCGCTCTCGCGGCTCGAAATGCTGCTGGGCTTCGCCGGGCAGCAGATGGACATGCGCGCCATCCGCCGCTTCATCGCCAACAGCATCCACGTGATCGTCAATATCCAGCGCCTGAGCAACGGCAGCCGCCGCGTGACGTCCGTCACCGAAGTGACCGGGATCGAAGGCGAAGCCTATACGCTGAACGAACTGTTCCGCTTCGAGGAACAGCCGCCGATGTCGGGCATGGGCGAATTTCAGGTGCTGTCCCCCCGCCCCTATCATCTGGCGCGGTTGCAGGATTACACCCCGCCGTCCGTCTCCGGCGGAGGCCGTTCGTGGTAGGGGGCGCCGCCTATCTGATCCTCGCCCTGCTGCTGCTGGGCGGGATCGGGTTTTACCTGGTCAGCGAACGCAACCGCAAGCTGGCCGAAATCGACCGGCGGCTATCGGCCATCGGGGTGCCCGGCGCGGGCGCGATCCGGCCCGCCCTGCCGGTTTCGGTGCCCGACCGGATCGCCCCCCTGCTGGCGCAGGCACAACTGGAAATCACCGCGCCGACCTTGCGCCTGCTGGGCGGCATTGCACTGGGCGGGGCGTTGCTGGCGCTGATCCTGGCGGGGCCGGTGGTCACGCTCGTTCTGCTGGGCCTGGTGCCGCTGCTGGCGCATGCCTGGGTGCGGCGGCGCGCGGGCAAACGGGTCGATGCGCTGATCGAGGCGCTGCCCCATTATATCGACGCCGTGCGCCAATCGCAGGCCGTGGGCAATTCTCTGCCGCAAGCCTTGGAACGGGCGCTGGCCGATGCGCCGCAGGCGGTGCAGAGCTATTTCGCCCCCGCCGCGCGGCGGCTCGAAATGGGCGCGCCGGTGGGCGATACGATGCAGCAGCTTGCCGACCGGCTGCGCATTCCGGAAATCTCGATGCTGGCTGCCGCCGTGCGGACCAATCTGCGCTATGGCGGGTCGCTCGGCACCGTGCTGCGCAATCTCGCGCAGATCCTGCGCGACCGGCAGAACATCAAGCGCGAACTCAGGGCCGCGACATCGGAAGCCAAGGTCAGTTCGCGCGTGCTGATCGCCATGCCGATCCTCGCCATGATTATGCTGGTGGCGATGAACCCGGCCTATATCGATTTCTTCACGCACGATCAGCGCGGGCGCACGCTGATGACCGCGGCGCTGGTTCTGCAAGGCGGCGGCATCCTGGTGCTGCGCCGGTTGATGAGGCTCGATTTCTGATGGGCGGTCTGGCCCCCCTCGCCCTGTTCGCGCTGGCCGCGGGCAGCCTGCTGATCGCGGCGGCGGGGGTGCGTCTGCTGCTGGCCGACCGGCGGCTCGATCAGCGGCTCGCGGGCGATATCGGCGCGCCTTCCGCCGCCCCTTCGGGCGCGCGGGCCATCGGCCGGTGGCGGTTGCCGCGCATGTTCTCCGCCCGTGGGCGCGACCGCACGGAAATCGAACAGAAGCTGAAAAGCGCGGGCTATTTCTCGCCGGATGCGGTGGATCATTTCGTCCGGCTGCGCCTGCTGATGACGCTCATCGCCAGCGGGCTGACGACGCTCGGCCTGTTCCTTGCCGTGGGCAATCCGCTCAAGCACTGGTTCGTCATCCTCTCGGCGGCGGGGCTGGCGCATATCGGGGCCAAGTATGCGCTGAAATGGCGCGCCGCCGAACGCGAACGCAAGCTGACGATAGAATTCCCCTTCCTGCTCGATCTCATGCTGATGATGCTGGAAAGCGGGATCTCGCTCGATCAGTGCTTCCGCTCCATCGCCCGGGACGAGCGGGCCACCGTGCCGCAGCACGCGCAACTGGTGGCGATGCTGGTCGACGATCTCGACCGGGGGCAGGATTACCAGACCGCGTTCGAACGCTGGGCCATGCGCGTCGGCGTCAGCGGGGCGAAGGAAATCGCCACGCTGTTCCGCCAGTCGCTGTTCCAGGGGATGGAACTGGTGCCTTCGCTGCGTGAATTCATCGTCGAATTTTCGCTGCGGCGGATCGCCCGCGCGCGCGAAGCCATCGGCACGATCACCGTGCGCATGGTGGCGCTGATGCTGATCTTCTTCATGCCGGCGCTGTTCATCGTTCTGGCCGGGCCGCCGGTCGCCGCGATTTTCGACACCTTGCGGGGAACCATGCAATGACCGGACGCCCCTTCCCCCTGCTCGCTGGCACTCTCGCCGCCCTTGCCGCGATCTGCGCGCCCGTGGCAGCCCCCACTGCCGCCAGCGCCCGCACGGCGGAGGAACCGCAAATCGGCGGATCGACCAAGGCGCTTTACCTGATGCTGATCCATCAGGCGCGCAGCGACGGGCGCACCCGCGCGGCGCTGGCCTATCTCGACGATTTCGAACGGCAGTTTCCCGGCGAACTCGATGCCCGGGTGCTCCGGATCAATTGCCTGCTCGATCTCGGCCAGACCGATCAGGCCGCGGCCTTCGCCGATCAGCTCCCCTCCGGCGACCGCAGCGGCAAGGTCAGCCTGGTCCGCGGCCATGTGCAGGCCGCGCGCCAGCAATGGGTCCGGGCGATTGCCGATTATCGCGACGCGCTGCACGCCAATCCGGCCGACCCGCTGACGATCAACGCGCTCGGCTATGCCCAGTTGCGCGCGGGGCAGGCCGATGCCGCCGTCGAAACCTTGAAAGGCGCGGCGGATCTCGCGCCGGGCGATGCGGTGGTGCGCAACAATCTGCTGCTGGCGCTGACCATGGCCGGGCGCACGGCGGAAGCCGGGACCCGCCTGCGCGCGATCCGCGATCCGCAGGCACAGGACCGGCTGCGGCGGCAGATCGCCGAACAGTCCCTCCGCCTTTCCGCGTTGCAGGCGCCCCCGGCACAGGAGACGCCGTGATGCGCGCGATGTTTCCCCGGAGAAACATTCTGCACCCGCTGATGCGCGTGGCGCAATGGCGGGCGCGCCCCTTGCACGAACTGGCGGCGGATCGCGATGCGGCCATCGGCCCGATGATCGCGGTGCTGGGCGTGTCGCTGATCCTGGCGGTCGGCCTCGCGCTCGATGTGACGCTTTACCTCGCGGGGAACCGCGACTTGCGCAGCGCCACCGAAGCCGCCGCGCTGGCCGCGGCGCAGAATCCGGCCGACGCCACCAACCGCGCCCGCACCTACCTCACCCAGCAAGGCTATGCCGCATCGGTGGTGAAGTCGGTGCAGACCGGCCGTTATTGCGCCGATGGCCATCTCGCCGCCGCCCAGCGCTTCGACCCGGGCATGAGCCGCTGCCCCGGCAACGGCCGGGCCAACGCCGTGCGCGTCACCGCCAGCATGCCGAGCCGCCGCTTCCTGACCGGCGTGCTGGGCAACGCCAACCCCATTCCCGATCTTGCCGCCACGGCCACCGCCGCCCGGATCGACGAGGCCGGGATCGGCATCACCACCGATATCCTGACGGAAGTCCTCTCCGGGCTGCGGCCCGTTTCCGATCCGCTGGTCAAAACGGTGAACGATCTGCTCGGTGCGCTGCTCGGCATTCCGCTCTCGCTCGGCAAGACGGACGTTCAGGCGCTCATGCAGGGCAATGTCGATGCCGGGTTGTTCTTCGACCGCCTGGCGAAAAAGGAAGGGTTCAGCGGCACTTACGCCGAATTGATGGCCCGCTCGCACGGGATGCAGGACATCGCCAACGCCGCCGCCGATGCCGCGGGCAATCCCGCCACCGCCGCATCGCTGCGCGTCTTCGCCGGGCTGGTAAACAACGGGTATCAGGTGCCCTTCACCGGCCTGTTCGGCCTGGGCGTGTGGAAAGACATGCCGGTGGGCGAAGCCGACGCCAAACCCGCGCTGCGCGCCGGGATGAACGCCTATCAACTGCTGACTTTCGCCGCGCAGGCCGGGCCGGGCGTGATCGATGCCTCCGATCTGGTGAGCATCGCGGTGCCGAACAGCACCGTCAAACTGGCAGCCATGGCCCGCGGCCCGATTGACCGGCCCCGCTTTTCCTTCGGGCCTGCCGGGGAAACGGTAGTGGGCACATCCGCCCTGCGGCTGCAGCTCAATCTCGGGCTCGGCAATATCGGCCAACTCTCGCTGCTGGGCATTCCCCTGCCGCTGTCGGTGGATGCGCTCCCGCTGCTGATCGATATTGGCGGGGCCAACGCCACCATCCCCACGGCCAATGGCAGCCTCAGCGGGATCGATTGTTCCCAGACCGCCAATCAGGCGCAGAACACGCGGGTGGCGGCCAACGTCAACACCGGGCTTGTCCGGGCCTATATCGGCGCGGCCCCGGCGGACGCCCTCACCCGCTCGATGCCCACATCGGCCAGCGAGATCACGCCCGTGCGGCTGATTAACGTGCTCAATCTCATCACCATCGATGCCCGGGCCATCGCGCAGCCGGTCATGGGCAATCAGGGCACGGTGATTTTCGGGCCGGGCGGCAACGGCACGATCGGTTCGCCCACAAGCGCGGGCAAGGCCGCCACCGTGGGCAACGGTTCGCAGGTCGGGCCGCTCCTCACTTCGCTGACCGGCAGCCTTTCCGGGCCGGGCGGGCTGACCATCGGGCTGGGGCCGCTGTGCTCTCCGCTCGGCATCAATCTCTGTTCGGGCGTGCTGGCGCCGGTCACCGGCCCCATTCTGTCCGGCATCGGCGGCACATTGGGGGGATTGGTCGGCACCGTCGCCGATCCCCTGCTCGACAATGTTCTGGCCGCGCTCGGCGTTCAGCTTGGCAGCGCCACCGTCTGGGCCACGGGCGCGCGCTGCGGGGTGCCGGTGCTGGTCTAGGGTTTTCCAGGCGTGCCGGGGCTTCTCCCCCTTCGGCCCGCATACCAACAGGGGGGGAGAGAACATAAAGGAGAAGCAAAATGCTCGGATATATTCGCAAGCTGTGCAAGGCCATCGGTCATGACGAAGCGGGCCTGACCGCTGTCGAATACGCCGTTCTGGGGGCCATCGTGGTGGCGGCGATTACCGCCGTCGGCGCAAGCTTCAACTCCAACCTGAGCGCGGCATTCGACCACCTGTTCGATGTCACCACGAGCGGCACCACCAGTTCGACGGGCGGTTAAGACGAGTGGCCACCATGCTCTCAGCAGCCAGACGCCTGCGGCGCACGCTGGCTTGCGAGCGTGGTCTTGCAGCGCTGGAGTTTGCCCTGCTCGCTCCGGCGCTGCTGATGCTTGCCTTCGCGATCGTGATCTATTCGCTTTACTTCACCACGCAGTTCGGCGTGCGGCAGGCCGCATCCGAAGGCGCGCGTGCCGCGCTCCAGGCCTTGTCCGCTCCCGAACGGGAAACGCTGGCCAAAGCGCGGGCGCAGGAAGTGGCCGCGTCTTATGGCGCCCTGCTGAGCAGCGGCACCAGCCCCACCGTCACGTTCGGCGCCAACACCAGCGACGTGTTCACGATCACGGTATCCTACAACATCAGCAACAGCCCGATCATGCGTTATGCCGGGTTCGTGCCGCTGCCATCCTCGACGATTTCCGCCACCGTCAAGGTGACGAATGGGAGCTATTGAATGCCCGGCTTCAGTTTCATCGCCCTTGCCACGCTGATCGTGCTCCTGCTGCCGGTCGTGGTGCTGCCATGGGAAGGCCGCCGGGTCTCCGATGCGCTCTATGGCCTGCTGGCGGCGGGCGGGATCGCCATGGCCGGGTTCGGCGGGGGCATCGCGGCGGCACTGTGGGCCCTGGCGGCAGCGGCGGTCTGCCTGGCCATCGTCACCGCGGCGGTGACGCTGCTGCGCATGAGATGGCAGGTGCAGCTCCTGACCGGGGGCCACATCAAGCTGCTGGCCGCCGGGGCCGCCTGGCTGGGCCTGGGCGGCACGCTGGTCATGCTCGCGCTGGTGTTTACCGCGCTCTTCGCGATCGGCGCTCTCGGGCAGTTTCGGCCGCAGGCGCGGCGGCCCGATTTTACTGCGATTGCCGCCTTGGCGATCTTCGCGCTCACCCTGCAGCAATCCCTGTTCACGGCGTGAAATTCCGTTATCCTGAGGTTTTCCGAAATGAGTTCAATGGCAAGCAACTGGCGGATGAAAATCGGAGCTATTCTCAATCCCACCAATCCCGCCTTGCCTGAAGAAGAGCAGGCAACCCCCGCAGCCGGGGACGATACGGCCCCGCGCAAGCGCGAACCGGTGCTGATCGTCGATGACGATGCCGAATGGGGCAACGAATGCGCCTTCAGCCTGCAGGTTCTGGGATACCAGCCCTTCCTGGCGCAGAACGCGCAGTCCGCGCTCGATATCTTCCAGTCCTACGACATTGCCATCGCCATCGTCGATTACAACATGCCCGGGCAGGACGGGATCTCGCTGCTTCACGATCTGTCACGCATGGCCGAAGCTGAAGGGCGCAAGCTCGCCTTCATCGTCGCCACCGGCTACGCGACCAAGGACATGGCCATCGACGCGATCCGCGTTTCCGCGGTGGACGTGCTGGAAAAGCCGTTTCATTGCGCCGATCTGGAAAAGGCGCTGCAACGCGCCGCCGCGCTCCACGCGCTGCATGACATGCCCACTGTGCAGGATATCCTGCTCGACAAGATGTCGAGCCTCAGCGCCGAACTGCAACGTGTTTCCCATCTTATGCTGGGCAGCGGGCAGGCCCCCCTGCCCCCGGTTCCAGCGCCGGTGTCCTCCGCCGCGCCATGCGAACCGGGCAGCCACGGCAAACAGGAACTGGCCGCTTATATCCGCGAATTGCTCAAGACCGAAAGCCGCCGGCGGGCAATCGGCGGCGGCGAACTGTTCGGCGATCCGGCGTGGGAAATGCTGCTCGATCTGCTGCTGGCCGATATCGAGGAACGCCGCGTTTCCGTATCCAGCGCCTGCATCGCCTCGGGCGCACCGATGAGCACCGCCCTGCGCCTCGTCCGCCGCCTGGTGAGCGAGAACGTGTTGTTCAAGATTCCGGACGCGACAGACCGGCGGCGGCATTTCCTCGTCATCAATCCGAAGTTCGAACAGCCGCTGATCGATTATCTGGTGCAGCAACTGGAACATGCCGCGCCGTTCGACCGCCGCCAGGGCAGCAAGCCCGCGGCCGATCATTCCACCCCTCTCCTGCTGTAAGCTCTGCCTCCGCCCGGCTATGGCAGGTAGCGGGGGCCTTCCTCATAAGGCGCGGGCCAAGCGCCCCGGATCGAACGATCGATATTCCGGGCGATATTGCGGAGCCGGTCATTTCAGCTTGTTGAGATAGCCTTTCACAGCTTTCATGAAATCGTCCGCCGCCGCCAGACCGTCTTTTATCTGCTGGGGCGATGCCGCGACCTTTTGCGACCAGTAGGCGATTTCGAAGTTCTGCCCCTTCCCGCCTTTCCCTTTCGCCTTGCAGGGGGAACTCTGGGACATCTTATGGTCCTCATCGTCAGCCAAGACGTTTTCCTTTCCGGCAGCCTCCCCCGCTATAAAACGAGTCGCTGCACACCCTTCCCGCTTGGAAATATTATCATTTTTCTTGTCTTTGTTGAAGCGGACACTCTCCATATTCATAAAAACAGGTCATCGATAAAGTCGAATTCCCGCGAGGACTGGCCGGTTTATATCGTCAAAGTGAAGAAGGCGGTGCGGCAGTCGTCGTCGCGTGTCGCGGAACCTCTCCAATCTTTGCGGCAACACAACGCGATCCCGCGCAAAACGCGGCGCGCATCAGCGCCAGCATGGCCCTTCCACCCAGGTGACCAGGCTGCGGCGCGTGCCTTGCTTCACCGGATGAACGCAATGTTGCAGATAGGATGGGAAAATCAGCAGGCTGCCGCGCGGCGCGAATGTCGCTTCCGGATTCTGCAGACCGAAAAAGGCGAATTCGCCCCCGGTATAATCCTCCGGCGGCGATAACTGCACCACCACGGAAAGCTTGCGATCGTACGGGCGCGGCGATTCCAGCCATACGTCCTGATGCCAATCGTAATGCCCGTTGTTGGCGGCGCGGTATTCCGTGAATTGAATATCGAACGGGGCCACGATATCGACGCCGAAATTCGTCCGGTTCGAACGGCGCACGAAAGACATGATGCGCGAAACGATGTCCGCTTCCCGATCCGGGTCGAGCCAGCGGATCGAAGATGTGCGATAGGAAAGATCGCTGCGCTTGCCTTCGGAGAAACCGACCGTGGCATCCGCTTCGGGATAGAGCCCCGCACGCTGGACGATGGCATCGCATTCCGCATCGGTCAGCGCGCCGGTCCACACTTCCCATGCGTTCTTCATGCCGCGCCCTTTCCCGGTTTTGCGTGTACGCAAAACGGCATCGTCACACCGTCCGGTTGATGCTGAAGAAGAACCGCGCCTTTTCGCTATAGCTGTCGAACGGGCGCTTGACCGGCACCGCGATCTGCGCGCTCGCCGTCCAACCCTTGAGCGGGGAAATGCGGACCCCCGCCCCGGCCGAGGCGAGCGAATAATCGTCCGCCGGCAGGCGGTAATAATCGCGGGACTTGGTATGCGCGAGCGCGCCATCGGCATAAGCGAACAGCGTCAGCCCGCGCGTGCTGGTCTTGGTGCCCAGCACTTTCCAGGACAGTTCCACCCCGGCGGCGATGCCGCTTTCGGCGGTCAGGGTGCCGATATCGAAGGCCAGCCCCGCCCCTTCCCCGCCAAGCGAGAAGCGCTCGGTCGTCGGCAAGCGGTCTTTGGAATATTGCATCCTTGAAGTGGCTTTTATTGAAATTTTCTTGCCAACTTCTTTAACGGCGGTGAGCTGCACGTTGATCTTGCGGAAACTCTTGTCCGAATAGCCGGGAATCTCGCGCGTGCCGAGCGCGTTCAACCCCTGGCTGACCACGGCGGACACGGCATAGCCGCCGGTCTTGTCGATGGATGACCACGCCCCCCCGGCGCGCAAGGCGCGCGTGCGGAATCCGCCGAATGCGGTATCGAGATAGTAGTTTTCGCTGTTGATCCCGTCGAGCGAAAGGCTGAGCGTGAGATTGCGGCGGTAGGACCGGATCAGCGGATGCGTGATCCCGATCCCCAATTGCTTCGCATCGCCCTCGATACCGTCGCGCGTGCGGGTACGGACATAGGCGCCGTTGATGCTCAATTGCGTGCCGTTCGATCCGATCGGCGTGCTATGCCCCGCCGAATAGAACTGATAGCGGCCCGGCGTGAACGGCAGATAGCCCGACAGGCGGGTGCTGTCCCCTTCGCGCAGCAATCCGTTGATCGCCACGGCAAGCTGGGCCTGCACCCCATCCGTGACATTGGTCACGCCGTTGTTGTTGACGTTCAGCGTGATTTCGACCTGCTTGCGCTTCACATCGAGATCGAGCGTCAGCTCGTCCGGGCGGTCGGTGCGCTTCAACCCGGCTTCCACCGTCTGCCCCGGAATATCGCGCAGCAGCGAAAGCGTCCGCTCCAGCGTGCGCTTGTGCGTCGGCTTGTCGCGCATCAGGCGCTGGGCCTGCGCATCGATCAGCCGCTCGGGCATGCTCGGGCTGGTCTTGGCCAGCTTGTAATCCGCGATCCGCCCTTCGAGGATGGTGACATGCAGCGCGCCGCCCGTGGGCACTTGCGGCAGGATCGCCACCGAATAGAAGGCTATATCGCTCTTGGCATAAGTTGCGCTGATCGCGTTGGCGACATTCTGCAGCGTTTCCTGCGTCAGCGGGCGGCCGATATAGGGCGCTGTCGCCGCGTCGAGCTTCGCCGCGGGCAGGCTGGCGCCATCGTAATAGACGCGGTTCAGCAGCGCCTGCTGCCCGGCCACGGGCGCCGCCGCCTCCGTTCCGGGCGCGACGACGACAGCCGGGCGCGGGGTTTCCGCCGGGCGCTGGACGCGCGGCAGGCCGGGCTCCTGCCGGTCGATCCGGTCGCGGTCGATGGTCGGCGCGGGGCCGGTATCCTGCGCCCATGCGGGGGCAATCGTGGCGATGAGGAAGATGAGGCCGCAGACCATGGCAAACAGCAGCCGGGCAAGCGCCGCACGGCCAACCTGCATCCGCAGGGAACAACGCATCGTCGCCGGTAGGATCGTGATGGTCTGCATACCCCTCGTACGCGGGGCAGCGCGATCAGGCCCCCGCGCCTGTCATGGTACGGGCATCGCCTTGTTTTGCACGGGGAAATAGAGCCGATCCGGCAGCATCGGCGAGGGCACCCTCCCCTGCCCGGCGCCGGCTCAGCGCCCGGCGGCGAGCAACCGTTCTTCGAGCAGCGTGCGGAAATCGCGGCGGCTGTCGGCGACGATCGTCACGGTGACGGTATGCGCCGCAGCGTCGGGCAGATAGATGATGCGATAGGGAGGATGGGAAAGCTGGCGGTATTCGCGAATGCCCAGCGCTTCCAGTTCGGGCGGCACCGGGCCGCGCAGGCTGTACGTGGCAAGCCCTTCGATGGCGGCGACGAGTTCGCCGAGCAGCGCCTCCGCCCCATCATGGCCCCCTGCCCCGCGCTGGAGCTTGCGGCGGCGGTAGATCCCGGCGAGATCCGTTTCCGCCCCCGCCGCGATGCGGACCGCGAAAGGTGTTTCCGGCGTGTCCTTCGCCATGGTCAGCCCTGCTGGCGGATACGGTCGGCCAGTCCGGCAACCGGCGCGGTGCGCCCGGCGGCGCAATCGTCCCGCCCAAGCGCAAGCAGCTTGAGCAGCGCGAGCGTTTCCTGCGTCGCCTCGTAAGCGGCCATGTCCTGCAACACGGCCTTCGCCTCGCCGTTGTGGGTGATGAACAGGGGTTCGCCGCCCAGTCCCAGTTCGCGGATGATTTCGCTGCTGTGCGCCTTGAGATAGCTGATCGGCTTCACGCGGCCCTGGATGCCCATGGCAATACTCCGGTCTGAATTCGGACGGAATATAGACCTTGCCCCCCGGCAAGACAAGAGCGCGGACCACCTGCCCGATGGCGGGGCGCCCATCCCCCCTTCTCCCAAACAATAAAGCCATCCGAAAGGGTTAGAAGGGTTTAAAAGGGTAAGAGTTAAAAGGTTAGGCGGCGCGGAATCGCCCAAATGCCCCGCTCTGCCACGAGTCGCGAGAAAGGGCCGTTCCCGGAGTGTCGGCCATCCGTTCCCGAAAGAGCGAATGCGGTGTTCCCGAAAGATCGGCGCTGCGTTCCCGGAGTGTCGAAGGGCCGGTGCCGGGCGTTCCCGATGGATCGAAAGATGCAATCACGCCGCGCGATTTGAATCTTTTCCATCAAGTGCCGCGCCGGGGAGGTTCAAAAATCGTTCTCCCCTCCCCCGCTGAGTCCGGATCGTGCGGCGGCGGGATTCAGGACGCGACACTTCGGGAACGGGGCAGGGATGCGGGGCAAGGAAAGGCTGCCATTTTGGCGGAACAGGCCCCTCCCCTGCCCGCGCGCTCTCAGCCGCGCAAGGTGCGGCGATGCTTCTCATGATGGCGTTTCACCCATCCGATGAAGGCGCGCTGCCAGTTGGCGGGCGTCCGTTCCGGATCGCCGGCCACCCAGCGTTCGAATTCGGCATGGAGCGCGTAGAGGTCCCAGCCCGGACAGGTTTCGCGCAAGTGATCGATGGTCGCATCGGTCATGAACCCGCGCGTCGCCGCATCGCTGAGCCCGGCAATGGCCGAGCGGATCAGGCGTGAGGCGTCGATCACCTCGCTCTCCGGTACCGGCGCGGGCGATGCCGCGCGGACGGGGCTGGAGGGTGTTTCGCGCATGGTTCCGGTGGCCCGTCCTGCCCCGTGTTTCCCCGGGGAAACATCGCCGGGCGCACCGCCCTGCCCCGCCGCGGTGGCTTCGGACACTGGCGGCGGCAGCGCGCTTTCGGGCAGGCGTTCTTCCGCGCCATCCTTGCCCGCGGTGCGGCGCATGCGCAGCATGGGCTCGCCGCCCTTCGCGTCTTCCACCGCGAGGGTATAGCCGGGCAAGGCGTTCTTTTCCGCGAGCTTGAGGATCTCGAACTTGAAGCGGCGATATTGCCCTTCGGCCCCCGATTTTTCGAACAG
>CAYXMY010000079.1:0-13112 GCA_964466155.1 uncultured Caenibius sp.
CCCGCTCCCATAGCGGATGCTGCAGATGCGGAGACGGCATCCGCCCCAACCGAAGATGAGGCAGGCCCTCCTCCGCGTCGCGGCTGGTGGCAACGCACCTTCGGCGAATAAGATCATATTCCAAAAAAGCCCCCGCGTTATGGCTCTACCTGCGCGGGGGCTTTTTGACTCTCTAATATGTAACAGCGCTATCCCTCGCGCTTCACCCCCACGCCCCATTCCATAAATCCGGCAAATCGGGGCGTGCGCGCCATGTACATGTTCCCGACCTGGCTGACCGCAAAGCCATGCCGCGCCACTGCGGGCGCCACTTCCCGGCTGAGATGGCAGTTGCCGAACAGCCGTCTCCAAGCCGGCTCCATGCGGTTCTGCCATTTTGCGGGGCCTGCATCGGGCGCTCTGCCATGTTCCAGAAACAGAAGTTTGCCGCCCGGTTTCAGAATGCGGTGCATTTCGTGCAGCACCTGTGCCTGATCCTGCACGGAACACATGGTGTAAGTGCAAACGACCGTGTCGAACTGTCCGTCATCGAACGGAATCGCTTCCCCGACACCTTGGCGAATATCGCCATCCCAGCCCTGCTTTCGCGCAGCCTCCCGCGCGAAATCGAGCAATTTTCCCGAAGGATCGATGCCGGAAAGCCCGGTCACTTTCTCCGTGTCGTAAAACGGCTGGTTCAGGCCTCCGCCCACTCCCATCTCGAATACGCGTCCTGCCGCCAGCGGCACGATCTTCGCACGCAATGCGGCAATATGCTCATTGGCGCAGCCGCAGCGGATGATGTGCGGCAGCACCTTGCTCTCATACCAGGCACCCAATCCCATATGCAGCCTCCCGATCTCTGGCCAATGCTTGACCATAGCGCCCATCGGCGACATTCATACGCAGAATGTGCGACCACGCACTTGCGGCATGCCGATGAATCGTTAGAAGGCACCGCGAGTCCCGCGGTAAAAGCCGCAAGCAGGAATAGTAGGCGATGGCATCCTTTACACTTCCCAAGAACAGCAAGATCTCCGGCAAGGGCAATGTCTACAAGGCCGAGGGCGCCAGCCGTGTGAAGAAGTTCAAAGTCTATCGCTACGATCCCGACAGCGGCGAAAATCCGCGCTATGACACTTACGAAATCGATCTCGACCAGTGCGGTCCGATGGTTCTCGATGCGATCATCAAGATCAAGAACGAGATCGACCCGACGCTGACCTTCCGCCGCTCCTGCCGCGAAGGCATCTGCGGTTCGTGCGCGATGAACATGAACGGCCGCAACGGCCTCGCCTGCATCACCGCGATCGACGATCTCTCGGGCGACATCCGCATTACCCCCTTGCCGCATATGGATGTGGTCAAGGATCTCGTTCCCGATTTCACGCACTTCTATGCGCAATACGCCTCGATCCGCCCCTGGCTGCAGACGGTTTCGCCCACGCCCAGCGGCAAGGAACGGCTGCAAAGCCCCGAACAGCGCGAAAAGCTGGACGGGCTGTACGAATGCATCCTGTGCGCTTGCTGCTCCACCAGCTGCCCTTCGTACTGGTGGAACTCCGACAAATTCCTCGGCCCGGCTATCCTGCTGCAGGCCTATCGCTGGCTGGCCGACAGCCGTGATGAGATGACCGGCGAACGGCTTGACGAACTGGAAGATCCTTTCCGTCTCTATCGCTGCCACACGATCATGAACTGCGCCAATGTCTGCCCCAAGGGCCTCTCGCCCGCCAAGGCCATTGCCGAAATCAAGAAGATGCAGGCCGAACGGCACATTTGAGTTGGCCATCGACCGGACCAGCGAATTCATTCACGTGCCAGTCCCGGATCATCCGGGCTGGCATAGCTGGAATCTGGCTGACAGCGCACGTTTCCAACCCACTGCCATGGGGCCGCTGCTGGTACGGGCGGAAGGCAAGAACAGCGCCCGGTTGCGGCTGCATCCGCAAATTCACCATACCAATGCGCGCGGTTCAATCCATGGCGGCATTATCATGTCGCTGCTCGACATGGCGCTGTTCGCCACTTTTGCCACCGTGATGCATGGCGATGCCGCTCGTGCCGTAACGCTGGATATCGCCACCCAATTCATTGGCGCAGGCACATTGGCCGCACCGCTGGATGCCGTTACCGAAGTGCTGCGTGAAACCGGGCGGCTCGCGTTCCTGCGCGGCATAGTCGAACAGGACGGTGCCCTAATCGCCTCTTATTCCGCAACCATTCGCAAACCGTCCACTTCCAAATGACCCAATTGCTCACCCGTTACGAGGCGCTTGTCGCAGCCGGGGAATTACGCCCCGATCCGGAACAAAAAGCTGCTGCCGTCCGCCTTCAGGCACTGCAGGACGAACTGGAATCCGGCAACGGCAAGCCAGGGTTATTCGACAAACTTTTCGGCAAGAAAACGAAACGACCACGCGGCATCTACATGTGGGGCGGCGTCGGCCGGGGCAAATCCATGTTGATGGACCTGTTCCACGACACTCTGGCCATAGCAGAAAAGCGCCGCGTTCATTTTCATGCTTTCATGCTGGAAGTCCACGCAACGCTGCGCGAAGTGCGGGCATCGGAAAGCGGCGACCCGATCCCGCTGGTGGCTGCAAAACTGGCGCAAGGGCTGCGCGTTCTGGCGTTCGATGAAATGGTGGTGAACAATTCCGCCGATGCCATGATTATGAGCCGGCTGTTCACGGCGCTGATCATGGATGAAGGCGTGACAATGGTCACTACATCCAATCGCGCCCCGTCCGATCTGTATAAGGACGGTCTCAACCGGGAGCATTTCCTGCCGTTCATCGCCCTGATCGAACGGGAATTGAACGTGCTGACGCTGAACGGCCCGGTCGATTATCGTCTCGACCGCCTCGGCGGGATGGCCACCTGGTACACGCCGCTTGGCGATGCCGCCACCGCGAAAGTGCGCGAAGCCTTCTTCCGCCTGACGGACTACAATCCGGAAGATGCCGATCATGTGCCGTCCGCGGAACTCGATGTCGGCGGCAGGCGCATGCTGCATGTCCCCAAGAGCTTCAAGGGGGTGGCCGTCTTCAGCTTCAAGCGCTTATGCAAAGAGGCGCGGGGTGCCTCCGATTATCTCGCCATTGCGCGCACTTATCATACGGTCATTGTCGTGGGCATCCCCATCATGGGGCCGGAGAACCGCAACGAAGCGGCCCGTTTCGTGACGCTCATCGATGAACTGTACGAGCACAAGGTCAAATTGCTGGCAACCGCTGCGGCAGAGCCGAAAAATCTCTACCAATCGGGCGATGGCCGCTTTGAATTCGATCGGACCATCAGCCGTCTGGAAGAAATGCAGAGCGCCGATTACCTCGCAGCCGGTCACGGCAACGAGTGAACGGTCCCGATACGATGCAGCAGGGCCACTGCCGCATCATGGGGGCATCACTCAAGCCGCATCGGCGAAACGGGATTGCGCCCTGGTCAAACGGTTCATGATCTTGAGATCCTGTTCCGTCAGTTCCAGCGCCGCATCGGCCCAATGGTCAACCACCCGGCGCAATTCCTCAAGCGGAACGGACGACACTTCCCGCATCGCCTGCCGCGCCTTCACCAGCCCGGCATGGCGGCGCAGATTCTTCTGCATGTAATCGTGGCACGCAGCCTGGCCTTCACCAGGCTCGGCCAGAACATGCACCACACCCAGTTCGTAAAGCTGTTCGGCAGAATAGCTCTCGTTCGACAAAATAATCCGTTCCGCCATGGCCGAACCCAGCTTGCGGGTCAGGAAGGCATGGGCGCCCATTCCGGGGAACAGGCCGAACATCACCTCCGGCAAACCGAAAGTGACCCCGCGTTCCGCAATCAGCACGTCGAACGACAACAGCGCTTCGAAGCCGCCTCCCAGAGCGGACCCTTCCGCGAGGCCTATAGTCAACATCGGCAAGTCCAGAGCACGGGCGTTCCGCTCCAGAATTTCGACACAGCGATAGCCGTATTTGACCAACCCTTCGCGATTGCCTTCGCGGATAAGGCTTTGAAACAAAGCCAGATCGCCACCGAAACAGAACACCCCGGGCGAGCGGCTTGCCAAGATGAGAAATTTCAGCGGAACGCGTTCCGGCCCGAAGTTTGCAACAATTAAACGTTGCCATTCCACAAAATCGCGCAGCATTGTTGCCGTAAAGCTGGGCCGCCCCTGCGGACGCATATAAGTCCACAACGATTGAATGTCTTGATCGTAATATACATCAAGCTCGTTCAACAAGTAGAGGTCTTTGGAGATTTCTATATTCCCCGCTCCATCCTGAACATTACCCGTTTCTTTTTCATCATCATAGAATGTTGATGATTCCGATTCATCCGGGCAATTCTGGACTCCTTCAAGTCTACTATTGAGACGATCCATAACATGCCCCCAATACGACCCTAAACATGCGCCGTAACGGCCTGTTTTCGATCATGCCTTAACATATTACACGCCTGACTCTCTTGGCAATCCGCTATTTACCATTTCTGGTAACCCCTGCCCCTCCTTGGCACAGTTTCCGATTGGAGACAGGCGGATAGTCAAACAATTCCCATATTCTGCAGCGAGCGATCGAGCATGAGCAACTGCCACAAGAGCCGTCCATGATCCGCCCTGCCCGCAATATGCTCTTCGGCTATCCTGCCGATTGCCATGCCATCGAACCAGCCGAGGCGATGGAGCGAAGTCCCCATCGCAATGGAGCGCGCCGTATCCGCCAACGGCCCCCGCAGCCACGCGCTGATCGGCGTAACGAAACCCTGCTTGGGCCGGAACAGAATATCGTCCGGCAAATAGCGCCGCATGGTCCGTTTCAGCAGCCATTTACCCTGCCCGCCGCGCAATCTCATATGCTCGGGAAGCGATGCGGCGAATTCGATCAGGCGATGATCGAGCAGCGGTTCACGCGCTTCGAGGCTGACCGCCATACTGGTGCGGTCGACCTTGGTCAGTATATCCCCCGGCAACCAGAATTTGAGATCGGCATATTGCGCGCGATCCAGCCCTGAACGGGCGGGTGCCTTGCGCATCGTTTCCATGAAGGGAAATTCCGCGCGATAATCGCCCCGCAGCGCAAGATAATCGGCACTGTATAAGCGCGCCCGCAATTCAGGCGGCACAATACCGACGGCACGGGCATATCCCCCTTCCCCGCTATCGGCGAGGGATAGCAGCGTCGTCTTGGCCCGCAGCGGGCGCGGGAGCCAATCGGCCTTGGGATAGAGAGCGCCAAGCCCCCCCAACACATTGCGCCGGAAAGCAGCGGGAAGGACCCCGCGAACCGCCTCCTCCCGCGCCTGAAACACATGGCGGCGATAACCGGCCAGCGCTTCGTCCGCGCCATCGCCGGAAAGCGCCACCGTCACCCGCTCCCGCGCCAATGCGCACACCCGCCATGTCGGCAAGGCCGAAGCGTCGGCGAAGGGTTCGTCGAACATTGCCGCAAGCCGGTCGATCTCGCGAAATTCTTCTGCGCTGACCGTACGGCTTTGATGGTCCGTGTGGAACAGCTCCGCGATCTGGCTGGCATAGGAGGTTTCATCCAACGCCGCCACATCGAACCCGATGGAACAGGTGCGCACCGGATCCTGGCTCGCTTCCGCCATCAACGCGACCACGCTGGAGGAATCGACCCCACCGGACAGGAATGCGCCCAATGGCACATCGGCCACCATGCGCGACGACACCGCCTGACGCATCAGGTGCAGCAGTTCCGCGGAAAGGTCCGCCTCCTTCCCATTGCGACGCTCGGCAAAGGAGACGTCCCACCATTGGACCGGTGAGCCGAATGGGCGATCATGGTGGAGCAGATGGAAGTGCCCCGCCGGCAGTTTCTCCACCGATTTGAGAAACGAGCGATGGTCCGGGACATACCCCCACGCGAGGTAATCTTCGATGGCAAGCGGATCGATGTCTCGCCGCAGAAGCGGGTGCGCCAGAAGCCCTTTCAGTTCCGATGCAAAGGCGATGCTGCCATCGCTCAGATGCGCCAGGAACAGCGGCTTCACCCCCAACCTGTCCCGCGCAAGGAACAAGGTCCGCGCCGACAGATCATAAAGCGCAAAGGCAAACATCCCATGGAGATGTTTGACGCAGTCCGTGCCCCACCGCTGCCAGGCGGCCAGGATCACTTCCGTATCGCCATCGGTGCGGAATTCCGCACCGGATTGCGCCAGTTCGCGGCGCAATTCGCGATAATTGTAAATCTCGCCATTGAAGACGATCATCGCGCGGCCATCGGCAGACGCCATCGGCTGGGGCGATCCGGCAAGGTCGATGATCGACAAACGCCGGTGGCCCAATCCGACCCCCGGCGCGCTCCACACCCCGCCGCCGTCCGGCCCCCGGTGCACCATGGCATCGCACATCCGTTCGACGCGGGCGGCATCGACAGGCTTGGGCGTACCGCAATGAAAAATACCGGCAATGGCGCACATAGCGATGCGTTACGGCAGTTCGGCCACGCGGTCCATCCATGGGCCGACCGGCCCCGCACTGGATAGAAACGCATCCACCGCTTCGGCGGCAGGGTGGCCGGGACGATTTTCGGCAGAAACGATCAACAACGCGGTCGCATCGTTCCGCAACAGCAGGCGGTCGGCCATGGCGGCGAGCTTCAGCCGCGTATTGCTGCCGGTCACCAATTGCCCGTTGCGATACCAGGTCAGCGCCAGTCGCTCGACCGGGCCTGCCGGTTGCCCCTGAGCCAGCAGACGCTCGCTCATCGCGCCTTGTGCGGTGGCTCCATCCCCGATCCAGGTCCATGGGCTGTTCGGCATCAGAGCGCCTTGGCCGAAACCGCCCGCTTCATGCCCTTCATTCTGGTCTGCATAGAGGGCGTAGAACACATCCACGCGCTGCCCCTGCCGGTTCCGGTAACTGCCGAGCAGACGATGTGCGGCCCCCTGCGCACGCGGCTGCCACCACACCAGGGGCCGATAAGGAACCGTTTCCCATCCCGGAACTTGGGGCAAGGCCACCTGCGGCGGCACTTGCGCCGACAGGCGCGATGCGAGCCCGCCCCAGAGAAACGCCAAGGCCAGCATCAGCGCCATTGCCGCGGAGACTTTTACCGGGGATGCGTTCTGCCCCACAACCCACTTCGGCAAGGCCAGTCGGTTGAGGCGAGCGCCATCGATAAAGCTATCGTCCACTGCACGGTCGAAGAACTTCCAGGCGAGGCCAATCGCCCCCGCCATCACCAATGCAAAGAACACCCAGCCGTAGAAAATATGATCGAACCCGGCGGCGAATTCGACACCGCGGAACTGCGCGATATAGATCGTGCCCCAGGCGCGCACTCCATTGGCCAATATGGGAAGCACCGCACAGAGAGTCATGAATGCCATCCGCCGTGGCCAACTGCGAAAACAGATATGAGCGACCAGCGCACCGATCGCGATCATGGCGATGAGGAATTTCACGCCCGAGCACGCTTCCGCCACTTCGAAGAGGCCCACCGGCGTATCGATGAAAACCCCATCGATCCGGGCTGGAACACCGCTCCAATGGGTCAGCGCAATGGTGATTTTCGCGGTAATCGTCTGCAGCAGGGGAACCAGTTCATCCCCTATCGGGATCAGAAACAGCATGTAGGCAAGTGGGAAAAGCACCCCGAGCCCCACGCGCGGCCCCATCAATGCGAGAAACGCCCCTTGCAGAACGATCACCGCCCCGGCCTGGCGCGCGAGATTGAGCCCGGAAAAATCCCCCAAGAGCCACAGAAACAAACCACCGGCAAACGGCAGTAACCCGCCCCACCAGATCGACGGGGTAATTCGCATCAGTTGTTCGCGCCGCAACGCCACCAGCCAGACGAGAATGACCGGAATCAGCAGCATATGATTGTAGGTCGAACTTTCCCACCACTGCGCCGCCATGTCGCGCCAATCGTCGAAGAACGCCGCAATCAGCAGCACCCACGCCAGCCCAAGGCGGACAAGCGGCATCCGCCAAATCTGCGGGATGCGTGCCACGATATTCCGCAGCGGCAAACGGGACGCGAGCACCTCAGGCGGCATTGCGATGGGCCTTGTCATCGTGTGACGCCGCGATCATGCGCTCCAGGGGAGCAAGAACCGCATCCCACCCCAGATTATCGATCACAAACCGGCGCGCCGCCGTGCCCATGCCTTGCCGTTCCTGTGCGCGATTCAGCAGTTCAAGAGCCCGGCGGATCAGCGCATCATCCCCGTCCGCAATCGCAAAATGCACGCCATCTTCGGCACCAATCCCGGTCGCCGCGCCCGGTGTCAGGAGGACCGGGCGGGCCATCGCCATCGCCTCCAACACTTTGTTCTGGACGCCGCGCGCGATTTCCAGCGGCGCCATCACCAGATCAGCCCCGGCAACGTAAGGGCGCACATCGGGCACTTCACCCCATATGCGGCAGCCCTGCTTGCCATCGTAAGCCATCAAGGCAGCCGGAGGATTGCGGCCCACGATATGACAACGAACATCCGGCATACTTTGCCTGAGCGCAGGCAGGATACGGGTAATCAGACGCTGGGCCGCCGCGATATTCGGGGCATAGTCCATCTGCCCGGTAAACACGATGTGCGGCCCCGCCTGATCCGCGAATGGAGCGGGATCGAACCCTTGGGCCGGATCGAAGTAATCGGCATCGATCCCGTTGCGCAGAGCCGATACGCGGATGCTGGCACAATCGGAAAGGCGGCTGCGAAACAGCTCTGCCTCCGCCTCGCTCACGAATAGAGTCTCGGTAGCGGCGCGGGCAAGCCGTTCTTCCTCGGCACGCAGCAGACGCCCTTCGCGCGCATCGATCCAACGGCGCGGTGCCCGACCGGATTGCCCGTATGCCTCGAACTTGGCAGAATCGACATCCACCAGATCCATCAGCACCCGCCCCTTGAAATCGGCGGGCACATATTGCCCCATCTGCCCCGAGAAGACGTAGATGGTCTCGATTGAGCCGCCAGCGATCAAGCGCTGAACATAGTCTGCCATACGGGCATCGCGGAATGCGGCGATGCTGACCGGTTCATTTCTGGCCAGCGCTTCGACGCCCGCGCGCCAGAGCGGTTTGCTCCGCATCGCAAGGCAATGCGTTTTTGCGATAGCGCTCAGCAGTGGCACTTGCGCGAGATCGTTCGCATTTTCGGCAAAGGTGGCGACATGAACCGGCGCAATCCGCGCAAGCCGGTGCAGGATATGGTACGAACGGATTTTGTCCCCCCGATCAGGGGGAAATGGCATACGATGGGCCAGGAAGAGGATTTCGCCGCTCATCCCAAACCCTTTGCGATCCAAGGCCCCAAGCGATTGGCGAGCGGCAGCGGCAAACGCTTCCACAAGGCGATGCGAGCCGTATGCCGCTCACTGGTCGGATCGGCGTCACGCCGGGGCTGCCCCGGCGCGGTCCACGTGGCATAGGACAGCGGTTCCGGCTCAAAACCCCAATTGCGCTTGAAGTGATAGGCCCCGCTGCCGGTCTTGGAACGGCCGAAATCGAACTTGGTGCAACCGCGCTGGCGGGCATGGCGCATCAATTCATAATACATGACATCGTTGGCCCGCAGTGCCCGCGCAGCGAACACGCCGCCACCCCAATATGGCAGCACTGCACCGCGATGGTAGAGCGACAGCACGCTTGCCACCGGCATGTCCTGATGGCGAATGGTCAATATATCGGCATCGAGACGTTCCAGCACCGCCACGAACAGCTCTTTCGGGAAAACAGGCGTGCCCAGATTGCGCACGCTTTCTGCATAGACCGCGTAGTGCGCGGTCCGATCTTCCGCCCCCCTGCCGATGGAGACGGTATATTCGTTCTGCAGCCCCTTGCGCACTTCCGCCCGTTGCTTGCGCGGAATGGCCAGCAATTGTGCGTCGTCATCTTCGGCAAGGGGAGCGGTAAAGCCGCAATGGCTGTCCCGGCGGATCGCCCAATGCCAGGGGAGCATCCCACCCCGCAATTCAATCGTGGCACAACTGCGCCGCAGAGCGAGTTCTTCAGCGATTTCCCCGAGCCTTAGCGCGGTCGCGTCCGTGTCCGCCAATACACCGCCACCGACGGCAAAGCCGCTGGAAACAAGCGCACGGCCAAAAATCGGGGAATGAAGCTCGGTCAACGGCAGCCATCCGGCGATCGTATCCCCCCTCTCCGCAAGGAGGCCCATCGCCTTCTGCCCGGTGCCCTGCTCTATCGCCGCCAGCCACGCCGGGCGATGGAACACGGTTCCGCCTTCGTGCTGTTCCACGAACCCCTCAATCCGTGTAACATCGCCAGCATCACGTAAATCCGCGAGCCTTATGGTATCGGCACAGTGATCGAACGGCGCGTTCATGCCTGCACCTGCGTCAGGCGAAGCGCTTCTCGTTCGGCCAGATCATCCATCCGGCCCCATGCGAATTCACGAACCAACTGGCGCAATTTGCCCGCCATGCGATCAAGATTGGTATAATGCCGCAACCGGGATTTGAGCGGCGCACCCGCAACGCGTGGCTGGCGCGGATCAATTTCCCATGGATGGAAATAGAATACCGCAGGGCGATGATCGCGCCGATTGACCTGCCGGATCGCCCACCGTGAAAAACCGTATGGCAACACCCGGAAAAAACCCCCGCCACCCGCAGCGAGCCGCCTGCCCGCGATTTCTGCGGTCGTCACCGGAATTTCCAGCAAAGCGGCCCCGGCAAGCGGCCGAAAGGCAAAACGCGGCGCATCGCGCCAACCGTAATGATCGTGCCGGACCGGAGCGACGCTGGAGCTATAGGTATAGCCCTGCTGGGCCAGTTCTTCATGCGCCCAGGGTGTACGCTGATCTATCGAAAAGCTGGGCGCGCGATAGCCGATGACGCGGACGCCCGCCGCATCCTCAATCGTCTTGCGCGCACGGGCGATATCTTCGCCGAACCGCTTGCGATCCATCGTATGGACCCGCGCATGATCCCACCCGTGGCTCGCGAGTTCATGCCCGGCATCGGCGATGCGGCGCACCAAGGCAGGATGCCGCTCCGCCACCCAACCGAGAGTAAAGAACGTCGCCTTGGCGTCCACTTCGCCAAACAGGTCGAGTATCGCCAGAACGTTCCGCTCAACCCGGTCGGCAAGACCGGCCCAATCGTCACGCGCAATGACATTCTCAAACGCGCCGACCTGGAACCAGTCTTCCACGTCCACCGACAGGCCGTTGATCTGGCCCCCGTTTTTCACCGGGCTCTCCTCAGGCCGCGATCGGCTTCAATCCGTCGCTCTCGATCCACTCGATCAGCATGCTCAGCGTATGACGGATCGCGCTTTCCTGATCGGTGACGCGCGCTTCGAGTGCTTCGAGCTTCGCGGTGAGATCAGCGAAGGCGGGCAGATCGTGCGGCACGGCTTTTTCCTGCGCCTGCGAAAGTTCGACCACCGCCTGCTGCAATTCCGCGATCAGAGCGTCCCGCTCGGCCAGCATGGCGTTAACCTTGGACATATCCATCGGCTGCTGCGGAACAGCGGCAGCATCGGCCGCTTGCTGTTCCTGCGGCGGATGAGAGCGCGCCTCTTCCGCCGCTCTTTGCGCGATAGCCTGCGCTTCCAGAGCGGATTCCGGCACTTCCGCATCATGGGCCATTTCGGCAACCACGGTTTTGAGCATGGCCGGATCGAACCGGTCACGCTGTTCCACCGCACCCAGCAGCATCAGCCGATTGGCCAGCACGTTCACGCGGCGGGGAATACCGCCCGACGCTTCATACAGATCGGCAAAAATACGCCGGTCGAACGAAGGGTGGCCACGCCAGCCCACGCGCCCCAGGCGATGTTCGATGTAGGGCTGGATTTCATCCGGCTGCATCGGTTCCAGATGGTGCGTCGCGATCACCCGCTGGCGCAGTTGCTCCAACCGCTCATGCCCCTGCAGGGTTGCCCGAAATTCCGGCTGCCCCAGCAACAGGGTTTGCAGCAAGGGGTGCGAACCGAGCTGAAAGTTCGAGAACATCCGCAATTCTTCAAGCGCGGCGACGGAAAGATTCTGCGATTCATCGACGATCAGCAGGCAGCGCCGACCCGCCCGCGCTTCTTCGTGCAGGAAGGTTTCGATCATGCCAAGCGCAGTCGCCTTGTCATGCCCTTCGATTTCCAGCCCGAAACTCTGCGCCACAACATGGACGATCTCTTCGCCATCCAGTTTGCTGGTTACGATCTGCCCCACGGTCAATTGGGACGAATCGACAGTGGAAACGAGGTGTTCCACCAGGGTCGATTTGCCAGCCCCCACTTCACCGGTGATGACGATGAAACCTTCCCCCTGCGCCAAGCCATAGCCCAGATAGGACAGCGCCTTGCGATGAGTCAGGCTGTGAAAATAGAACTGCGGGTCCGGCGTAAGCTGGAAGGGTTTTCCGGTCAGCCCATAGAAATCTTCAAACATATCCCTGGTGCTCCTTGGGCTCAGAACGAATAACGCATGCCGACGAGAGCCGAGGCAGTCCAATAGTCTTCCTCGTCATCACGCATGTAACCATCGATGCCAACGGCGGCGGTCGCTGTCAGGCGCCGCGCAAGCAAACGGTTATAAGCCGCCGAAGCGCCGACCGAAGAGCCATCCCCGCCAAGGCCGAGTTGGCTTTTATACCAGTTTGCATAAACATTTGTGGAAATTGCCGAACGTTCGTCAATCCGTGCACCCAGCGAGGCGCTCAGCCACAGATTCTTGTCGGTCAATCCGTTGTAGGCGCCCAGAACGCTATCGCGCGCAAAAATGTATTTGCGCCGTTCATAGCCAGCCCCGATACCGGCCGTGATACGGCCAAGATCGATCGCATAGCTCGCGGAAATGCCCCGGACACGGTAAACGCTGGAACGCAGACCGCCCAATGCCCCGGCGATACAGCTTCCTTCCTTCAGACTGCTGACGCAGCCGTTCAGTTCACCCGTGATCGGATTGCGGATCACCTCGAAATCGGTGGGAAGCGCCACGAGCGCCCGGTTCAATTGGCCGCCAAAGCCGCTCAGGTTGTCATAGACGGAAACATTCAGACTGCTGCGCCGCGTGGCCTGCCAACTGAAATTGCCATAATAGGTGGCCGAGCCATAACGCCTGCCCACATGCGCTTCGAGCGAAGTGCGCGGCGAAGGACGCCACAACAACCCCACATCCCAGATCAGGCCGTCCACATCGTAAGCGATCTGGCGCGG
>CAYXMY010000080.1:0-12926 GCA_964466155.1 uncultured Caenibius sp.
TCGCCAACCCGTTCGTGGCGGCGAGCAAGGGCTTCATCGACGAGGTGATCCACCCCCATTCCACCCGCCGCCGCATCGCCCTGGGCCTGCGCAAGCTCCGCAACAAGGAGCTTGAGAACCCGTGGAAGAAGCACGACAATATCCCGCTGTAAGGATCGGACGATGAAGCTTGGCCGTCTCAATCATATCGGCGTCGCAACGCCGTCGTTGGAAAAGTCGATTGCCTATTACCGCGATGTGATGGGGGCGACGAAAATCCACGAACCGTTCGATATGCCCACGCAGGGCGTGAAGGTGTGCTTCGTGGATACGCCGGGCGAGAACGGCACCGCGGGCACGCAGATCGAACTGATCGAGCCGCTGGGTGCGGATTCGCCGATCCATGGCTTCATTGCCAAGAACCCGGCGGGCGGCCAGCACCACATGTGCTATGAAGTGCCCGATATCCTCGAAGCCAAGGCATGGTTCGAAGGCAAGGGCGCCCGCATTCTGGGCGAACCGCGGATTGGCGCGCATGGCACGCCGATCTTCTTCGTCCATCCCAAGGATATGAACGGGGTGCTGACCGAGATCATGGAAACTCCGAAAGAGGCGCATTGATGGCATACAACTTCATCACGGTGTCGCACGAAGGCCCGGTCACGACTTTGTTTCTGGCCCGCCCGGATAAGCTCAATGCGCTGACGCCCAACGTCTTTGCCGAACTGAATACGGCGATTGACGCGGCGCTGGCCGAGGGTTGCAAGGCGTTCGTGCTGAGCGGGGAAGGGCGCGCCTTTTCTTCCGGTGCGGACCTGCAGCCCGATGGCGCGGGGTATGAAGGTCTGCCGGACGATCTGGGGCAGTTGATCGATGATCACTACAACCCCTTCACCCAGCGCCTGATGGACTTGCCCGTGCCGCTCGTCACCGCGATCAACGGCCCGGCCGTGGGCGCGGGGCTGAGCCTCGCGCTGGCAGGCGATATTTCGGTCATGGCCCGCTCCGCCTATGTGCTGCTGGCGTTCGTCAATATCGGGCTGGTTCCCGATGCGGGCGCAAGCTGGCTGGTCGCGGCCAGCGTCGGCCGTGCGCGGGCGATGGAAATGGCCCTGCTGGGCGAAAAGCTTTCCGCAGAGGAAGCGAAAGCGATTGGTCTGATCAATCGCGTGGTCGATGATGGGGAGGTGCTGCAGGCGGCTCAGGCTATCGCTGCGAAACTGGCCGCAGGGCCGGGCAAGGCGATTGGGCTGATCCGGACACAGATGAACGCGGCAGTGGAAAGCAGGCTGAGCGAAGTGCTGACGCTGGAACGCGATAATCAGCGCGTGCTGGGTTACAGCGAAGACTTCAAGGAGTCGCTCGCCGCCTTTGCTGAGAAGCGCAAACCCCAATTCAAGGGCCGCTGAGGCGGCGCGAGGACAGAATGACCGACAAGCCAACTCTCGATGCCTGGAACACTCTCGCCGACAAGGAAGTGAAAGGCAAGGATCTGATCTGGCACACGCCGGAAGGGATCGCTGTCAAGCCGCTCTACACGGGTGAGGATGTGGCGGGCTGGGAACCGGGCTTGCCCGGTTTTGCCCCGTTCACGCGCGGGGTGAAGGCCAGCATGTATGCGGGCCGTCCGTGGACGATCCGCCAGTATGCGGGCTTCTCCACCGCCGAGGAATCGAACGCCTTCTACCGCCGCAATCTGGCGGCGGGGCAGAAGGGGCTGTCAGTCGCTTTCGATCTGGCGACGCACCGTGGTTATGACAGCGATCATCCGCGCGTGGTGGGCGATGTCGGCAAGGCGGGCGTGGCGATTGACAGCGTCGAGGACATGAAAATCCTGTTCGACGGCATCCCGCTGGACAAGATGTCGGTTTCGATGACGATGAACGGCGCGGTGATCCCGATCCTCGCATTCTTCATTGTCGCCGGTGAAGAGCAGGGCGTCGACCGCAGTCTGCTCGACGGGACCATCCAGAACGACATCCTCAAGGAGTTCATGGTCCGCAACACCTACATCTATCCCCCCGAACCTTCGATGCGGATCATTTCGGACATTTTCGGCTACACCAGCCGCGAAATGCCGAAGTTCAATTCGATCTCCATCTCCGGCTACCACATGCAGGAAGCCGGGGCGACGCAGGTGCAGGAACTGGCCTTCACCATCGCCGACGGTATGGAATATGTGAAGTACGGCGTGGCTTCGGGCCTCGATATCGACAAGTTCGCCGGGCGCCTGTCGTTCTTCTTCGCCATCGGCATGAACTTCTTCATGGAAGTGGCCAAGCTGCGCGCGGCCCGCACTCTGTGGCACCGCGCGATGACCGAACTGGGCGCCAAATCCGAACGTTCCAAGATGCTGCGCACCCACTGCCAGACCTCGGGCGTTTCGCTGACCGAGCAGGACCCCTACAACAACGTCATCCGCACCACGATTGAGGCGATGGCCGCGATGCTGGGCGGTACCCAGTCGCTGCACACTAACGCGCTCGACGAAGCGATTGCCCTGCCGACCGATTTTTCGGCCCGCATCGCGCGCAACACGCAGATCGTGATCCAGGAAGAAACCGGCATGTGCAATGTCGTCGATCCCCTGGGCGGTTCGTACTATATCGAAGCGCTGACCAAGCAACTGGTCGATGAAGCGTGGGCGATCATCGAAAAGGTGCAGGGCGAAGGAGGCATGGCCAAGGCCGTTGCCGCTGGCTGGCCCAAGGCTATGATCGAGGAAGCCGCTGCTGCCCGTCAGGCCCGTGTCGACCGTGGCGACGATGTGATCGTGGGCGTGAACAAGTATCGCCTTGCCAACGAAGACCTGCTGGAAACGCTGGAAGTCGATAACACCAAGGTTCGCGAAGCGCAGATCGCCCGCATCGACAAGATGAAGGCCAGCCGTGACGAAGCCGTTTGCCAGGCCGCGTTGCAGGCTCTGCGCGAAGGCGCGGCCGCTCCGGCGAGCCTTGAAAACAACCTGCTGGCGCTGGCCGTGGAATGTGCCCGCGCCCGCGCCACGCTGGGCGAAATCTCCTCGGCCATGGAAGACAGCTTCCAGCGCTATGGCACCACGCCGACCCCGGTGAAGGGCGTCTATGCCGCGCCCTACAAGGACGATAGCCGCTGGGCGCAGGTCATCGAAGGGGTGCAGGCGGTGGAACGCCGCCTTGGCCGCAAGCCCAAGCTGCTGGTCGCCAAGATGGGGCAGGATGGGCACGATCGCGGCGCCAACGTGATCGCATCGGCCTTCGGTGACATGGGCTTCGATGTGGTTTCGGGCCCGCTGTTCCAGACGCCGGAAGAAACCGTCGTCCTCGCGCTCGATAGCGGAGTGGACGTGGTGGGGGCATCCTCGCTCGCCGCCGGGCACAAGACACTGATCCCCGAACTGATCAATCGCCTGCGTGAAGCGGGCCGCAACGATATCAAGGTCATTGCGGGCGGCGTGATTCCGCCGCAGGATTACGATTACCTGCGCGATGCAGGGGTGCAGGGCATTTATGGCCCGGGTTCCAACGTGGTCGAATGCGCTGCCGATGTGCTGCGCCTGCTCGGCCACAACATGCCGCCTGCGGGCGAAGACGTGAAGGAGGCCGCCGAGTGAGCGAAGTCCGCAACGACTGGACGCGTGAGGAAATCGCCGCGCTGTTCGACCTGCCCTTCATGGAGTTGGTCTTCCGCGCGGCGGAGGTTCACCGTGCGAACCATCCGCACAATCAGGTGCAGCTTTCCACGCTGCTCTCGATCAAGACGGGCGGGTGTCCGGAAGATTGCGGCTATTGCAGCCAGTCGGTGAAAGCGGAAAGCGGCGTCAAAGCGACCAAGCTGCTGGGCGTGCAGGAGGTGCTCCAGCGGGCCGCACAGGCCCGCGATCAGGGTTCCACCCGGTTCTGCATGGGTGCGGCTTGGCGCAATCCCAAGGATCGCGACATGCCCGCCATCATCGAAATGGTGCAGGGCGTGCGCGCCATGGGCATGGAAACCTGCATGACGCTGGGCATGCTCACCCCCGCGCAGGCCGATATGCTGGCCGAGGCGGGCCTCGATTATTACAACCACAACATCGACACTTCGCCCGAACGCTATGGCGAAATCACCAGCACCCGCACGATGGACGACCGTCTCGATACGTTGTCCAACGTGCGCGGGGCTGGGATCAACGTCTGTTCGGGCGGGATTGTTGGCATGGGTGAAACCCGCGCGGATCGCGTCGGCTTCGTGCACACGCTGGCGACCTTGCCCAGCCATCCGGGCAGCGTGCCGATCAATGCGCTGGTGCCGGTGAAAGGCACCGTGCTGGGCGATATGCTGGCCGACACCCCGCTTGCCAAGATCGACGATATCGAATTCGTCCGCACCGTGGCGGTGGCGCGTATCACCATGCCGGAATCGATGGTCCGCCTTTCGGCAGGCCGGGAATCGATGTCGGAAGCGACGCAGGCCTTGTGCTTCATGGCCGGGGCGAATTCACTGTTCACCGGCGACAAGCTGCTGACGGCACCCAACGCCGGTGACGATAACGACGCGGCGATGTTCGTCCGCCTCGGGATCACGCCGATGCCGATCACGCAGACCGAGGCGGAAGCCGAAGCCGCCCGCATGCCGCGCGGCTGCACCAAGCTGCAAGCCGCCGAGTGATTGCCCTTTCTTCTCACCGCTCCTCGTGAGCAGCATCCAACACTTTCCTTTTCAGGTCGAACAGTAGGACACCGATGTTCAAGAAGATCCTCATCGCCAATCGCGGCGAAATTGCCTGCCGCGTGATCAAGACCGCCCGCCGCATGGGCATCCAGACGGTTGCCGTCTATTCGGATGCCGATGCGCGCGCGCCGTTCGTCCAGATGGCGGACGAAGCGGTGCATATCGGCCCGTCGCCCGCTGCCGAATCCTATCTGATCGCGGACAAAATCATCGCCGCCTGCAAGCAGACCGGGGCTGACGCCGTGCATCCGGGCTATGGCTTCCTGTCCGAACGCGCCAGCTTCGTCGAAGCGCTGGAAAAGGAAGGCATCGCTTTCGTCGGCCCGCCGGTGAACGCGATTGCCGCCATGGGCGACAAGATCGAATCCAAGAAGCTGGCCAAGGAATCGGGTGTCAACGTGGTGCCGGGCTATGTCGGCGAGATCGACGATACCGAACACGCGGTGCGCATCTCGGACGAGATCGGCTATCCGGTGATGATGAAGGCTTCGGCCGGCGGCGGCGGCAAGGGCATGCGCCTTGCCTACAACGAGAAGGACGTGCGCGAAGGCTTCGAAAGCGTGAAGCGCGAAGGCCTGAACTCGTTCGGCGATGACCGTGTGTTCATTGAAAAGTTCATCGAAGACCCGCGCCACATCGAAATCCAGGTGCTGGGCGACAAGCACGGCAACGTGATCTACCTCAACGAACGCGAATGCTCGATCCAGCGCCGCCACCAGAAGGTGGTGGAAGAAGCGCCGTCGCCGTTCGTGACCGAAAAAATGCGCAAGGCGATGGGCGAACAGTGCGTCGCGCTGGCGCAGGCCGTGGGTTATCACAGCGCGGGCACGGTCGAACTGATCGTGTCGGGCGCCGACACGACCGGGGAAAGCTTCTACTTCCTTGAAATGAACACCCGCCTGCAGGTGGAACACCCCGTCACCGAAGCGATCACCGGCGTCGATCTGGTCGAACAGATGATCCGTGTCGCGGCGGGTGAAGAACTGTCGATCAAGCAGGCAGATGTGAAGATCGATGGCTGGGCGATCGAAAACCGCGTCTATGCCGAAGATCCCTATCGCGGGTTCCTGCCCTCCACCGGCCGCCTTATCCGGTATCAGCCGCCGGTCGATGGCTGGACGGACGATGGCGCCGAAAACGGTCGCCGCGGTGTCGATGGCGTGCGCGTGGACGATGGTGTTTACGAAGGCGGCGAAGTCTCGATGTTCTACGATCCGATGATCGCCAAGCTGATCACCTGGGGCAAGACGCGTGACGAAGCGGCCGACAAGCAGATCAAGGCGCTGGACGAATTCCGCATCGAAGGCCTCGGCCACAATATCGATTTCGTCTCCGCGATCATGCAGCATCCGCGGTTCCGTTCGGGCGAACTGACCACCGGCTTCATTGCCGAGGAATATCCCGAAGGGTTCCACGGGGCGGCGGCTTCGCCCGAACTGCTGCGCGATATCGCCGCGATTGCGGGTTTCCTCGCTACGGCACAGGCGGACCGCGCGCGTCAGGTGGACAATCAGCTCGGCGGCACGGCGCTCGAACCGCCTGCCGAATGGCAGGTCAAGATCGGCGAGGCGCTGCATGATGTGGTGATCGATGAGGACACCATCACTGTCGATGGTGCACCGGTCGATCTGTCGATGGCCGACACGCCGGGCGAACCGCTCGTCACCGCGGAAATCGGGGACGAGGAAATCGCGGTGAAAGTGGAACAGCGGCGCGCGGGCTTCCGCCTGACGACGCGCGGCGCGATCCATGACGTTCGCGTGCTGCCCGCCCGGGCTGCGAAGTATGCCCACCACATGATCGAAAAGATTCCGCCGGATCTTTCGCGCTTCCTCATCTGCCCGATGCCGGGCCTGCTCGTCCGTCTAGACGTTGCCGAAGGCGATCAGGTCGAAATCGGCCAGCCGCTGGCGGTGATCGAGGCGATGAAGATGGAAAACATCCTTCGCGCCGAAAAGGCCGGGACGGTGAAAAGCGTGAATGCCAAGGCTGGGGACAGCCTGGCGGTCGACGCGATCATTCTCGAACTGGAATAGGATGCATCTCCTCCACGCCCCTGACGCACCGATAGCGGACCAGATCGCCTTCGAGGATTTCCTCAAGGTCGATATCCGGATCGGTACGGTGGTCGGGGCGGAGGATTTCCCCGAGGCCCGCAAGCCGAGCCTGAAACTCAGGATCGACTTCGGGCCTGCCATCGGGGTGAAACGGAGCTGCGCGCAGATCGCGACGCTCTACAAGCCGGAAGAGCTGATCGGACGGCAAGTGGCCGCCGTGGTCAACTTCCCCCCGCGCCAGATCGGCAAGGCCCTGTCGGAAGTGCTGACGATCGGTTTCGCCGACGAACAGGAGCGGGTGGTGCTGTTCTCCCCGGATGCGCCCGTGCCCAATGGGGCGCGGTTGTTCTGAGCTGCTAGGGAATACGGATGGCGCTCTACCGCGCCAGTTCCCCATCCAGAAACGCCGCCACATCGTCCAACTGGACATCGCGGGCGAGGAATGCCTGCCCGATGCCTTTCATCAGGACGAAGGGCAGAGTGCCCGCGTCCATCTTCTTGTCGTGCAGCATGTGGTTGGCCAATGTCCGGCCGTCGCAATCGAGGCCGAGCGTCGCAAGCTTCGCGGGCAGGCCGCTGGCGGCGATCACATCTTCGATCCGGCGGGCTTCGCCTGCGCCCATCAGGCCGGTGCGCGCGGAATAGCGGGCGGCCAGAACCATGCCCAGCGCGACACCTTCGCCATGGAGCAGGCGGCTGGAAAAGCCGGTTTCGGCTTCCAGCGCATGGCCGAACGTATGGCCGAGATTGAGCAGGGCACGGGTGCCGGTGGTTTCGCGCTCATCCTCCGCCACGATCCGGGCCTTGGCTTTCACGCTGTGGGCCACGGCATATTCGCGCAGCGCCGTATCCCCGGCGAGCAGCGCGGGGCCGTTTTCTTCGCACCAGGTGAAGAACGGGGCATCGCCGATCAGACCGTATTTGACGACTTCGGCATAGCCCGCACCAAGTTCGCGCGCGGGCAGCGTTTCGAGCGCGGCGAGATCGGCCAGCACCAGCGCAGGCTGATGGAATGCGCCGACGAGATTTTTGCCCGCAGGGGTGTTGATCGCGGTCTTGCCGCCGACCGACGAATCGACCTGCGCCAGCAATGTGGTGGGCAACTGGATAAAATGGCATCCGCGCTTGAGAATCGCGGCGGCAAACCCAGTCAGATCGCCGATCACCCCGCCGCCCAGCGCCAGGATATGGTCGCCGCGTTCGACTTCGCATTCGAGCAGCCAGTTGACTGTGGCGGCAAGCTGGTCCCAGCTCTTGGTGGCTTCGCCTGCGGGCAGGATGCGCCAGTGCGGTTCGTGCCCCGCTTCGCGCAGCGCACGGTCGACGACTTCGCCCCATGCCGCATGCACGTTGGCATCGGTGATTACAGGCACGCTGCGTTTGCGCAGACGGCCCCGGCAATGGGTGACGAGTTCGGCCAGCAGCCCGGTGCCAACGAGCACGTCATAAGGCCGGCCAGCCAGTTCGACAGGGATTACAGCCATGAATCGATCGCCTTCAAAATTGCGTTGACCGTTCTTTGATGCGGGCCGGGGGCACTGAGGACATGGATCGGCGCCTGCGCATAGGCTGGTTCGCGTTCCGTCTTCAGGCGGGCGAGAATATCGCGCGGGTTGCCACCTTGCAGCAAGGGGCGATTGCTCTTCCTGCCGACGCGTTCCACCAATGTGTCGAGATCGGCATCGAGCCACACAGCAATGCCCTTGTCGAGAATCAGCGCACGGGTTTCGCCGTTCACGAACGCCCCGCCGCCGGTGGCGATCACTCCGTGCCCCTGTTCCATCAGCCGCCCGATCACGCGCCGTTCGCCATCGCGAAAATCCTGCTCGCCATGTTTGGCGAAAATATCGCTGATCGTCATTTGCGCCGCTTCTTCGATGGCATCGTCGGAATCGGTGAAAGGCAGATCGAGCGCAACGGCGAGTCGGCGGCCGACGGAGGATTTGCCGACCCCCATCAGGCCGACCAGAACGATAGGCCGGTCGATCCGTGCCTTGAGGGCGGCCATATCGCCGTGAGGGTAAGGGGGCTGATCGACAGTCATTGCCGCCCTGCCTATAGATGCGCTAACCGGCAGCGCAAGCGCGCTCGCGCGGGGTTCATTCGGCAGGAAGACGGTTCAACGATGACCGGCAGACGATTTTGGGTGGTTTTGGCGGTGTTCGTGGCGGCGGTCTTTGCCTATGCGTGGATCGATGGCGGTGAAGAACCGCTGCACGATATCGGCGGGCCTGTGGCGGTGCCGGGAGGCAATTTGTGATCTGGACTATGAAGCGCGGCCTGCTGGCCGGTGGTGGGGCGCTGGCCCTCTGTTCGGCCCTGGTGTGTTCCACGCTCGTGGTGGCGCAGGATGCGCCGGAATCGCTTCTGCCGCCGGGGTTCGATGAACCGAAGTCCGCCCCGTCGCAGCCATCGCAGCCCTCCCGCTCCAACACATCGGCCGCGAGAACGCCTGCTTCCCCCGTTGCCCCGGCTTCACCGGCCTCACCGGCTGCGCCATCCACAGCGGCGGTGCGCCCGGCCATCGTGCCATCGGCCGGGCCGAACAGCACTGCCGATGTAACGGCGTCCTTGCCCGGCAAGTTGCCTTCGCTTTCCCAGCTCGATTCGATGTCGAACGATCAGATCGACGAATTGCTGGGGCTGAAACCCAAATACGATATCCCCGCCGCCGCCCGCCGTTCGATGGAACGGGTCGGCGTGATCGACAGTATCGAAGGCGGCATGTCGTCGCAGGCTCTGGCGGGGCAGCCCGCTTCGCTGGTGCGCGCGGCGTTGAGCGGAACCAAGGGGCCGCTCGTTTCCCGTTGGGGCCATATCCTGCTGCGGCGGACGCTGGCGAGCAGGCTGGCCGCGCCCGCCGATATGGACCCGGCCGAATTTGCGGCCTTGCGCGCCAATGTGCTCAACCGGATCGGTGAACCGGTCGTGGCCCGGTCGCTGGTGCAGGATGTCGATACGGCGAACTACAATGCGGCGCTGGTCGATGCCGCATTCGCATCTTACGTCGCGACCTCGGATATTCTGGGAATTTGCCCCGCCACGCGGCTGCATGGCAACATCCGCAACGATCCGGAATGGCAACTGGCCCAGTCCATTTGCGATGCTTACGCCGGGGAAGGCAACAGTTCGAAGACCGATCTGCGCCGGGCGCGCAACAAGCAGATCGCGCCGATGATCGATGTGCTTCTGGCCCAACGCTTCGCCAATGCGGCGGGGGAGGCCCGCGGCGCGGTGACGATCGAATGGGACAAGGTTTCCGAACTCAATCCCTGGCGGTTCTCACTGGCCAATGCGCTGGGCGTCACCATTCCCGACAAGCTGATGAACAACGCGCCGGCTTATTACTGGCGCAGCGCGGCGATTGCGCCGATGCTGCCACTGGCCTTGCGGGCACAGGCGGCCGATACCGGTGCACGCGACGGGATTCTTTCGGCGCAGGCAATGGTCGATCTCTATTCGCAGATCTATGCCGATGACGAGGTGACGGGGGACGCGGCCACGCGCGCCCTGCGGCTGCGCGATGCCTACAGTGCGGATACGGCTGAAAACCGGGTCGCCGCAATGCGCGATATCTGGGGGACGGACGGCAAGCCCGATTATGGCCGGCTCGTGCTCACGGCATTTGCCGCCGCGCGTATTCCGGTGAACGACAAACTGGCTGGCGATGCGGCGTCGCTGGTTGCCTCGATGTTGTCGGCGGGGCTCGATCGCAATGCCGCACGTTGGGGCAGCGTGGTCACGGATGGAAGCCCCGCGTGGGCTATGCTCGCGGTGGCCCAGCCTGCGCGCGATACGCAGGTCAGCAGTTCGTCGGTCAGCAGCTTCATCGATAACGACACCAGCGAAAAACAGCGCAAATCGGGCTTCCTGGTGGCGGGGCTTGCCGGTCTCGGTCGTCTCGACACGGGCACGGCGGCCAATTTCTCCAAGGATATCGGGGTTAATCTCACGCAACCCACCCGCTGGAGCCGGATGATCGACAAGGCAGCGGAGGTCAACAATCCCGCGCTGGTTTCCCTGCTGGCCGGTCTCGGTATGCAGGGCGATGGCTGGAACAAGATGACCGCCCGCCACCTCTATCACATCGTCTCCGCGTTGAATCGCGTGGGCCTTTCGGCCGAAGCACGGATGATCGCGGCTGAGGCTGTCGCGCGGGGGTAGGGGGCCATCGCCCGCGCGATAGACAGCTTCCTTGCCATGCTCGCGGCGGAACGCGGCGCGGCGGCCAATACGCTGGCCGCCTACCGCCGAGATCTGGAAGGGGCGGAAGACGTGATCGGCGATATTGCTGAGGCGGACCGGGCAGCACTGATGCGCCTGGGCGATGTGTGGGCGCATCTCGCCCCGTCCAGCCTCGCGCGGAAAAGCTCCGCCCTGCGGCAGTTTTACGGATTTCTGGTGGATGAAGGCTGGCGCAAGGACGATCCATCCCCGGCCTTGCCCCGGCCCGTAACCCGCCGCCCGCTGCCTCGCTTGCTGGATCATGCGGAAATCGCTGCCCTGTTCGCCCGCGCCGAAACCGAAGCGGAGGGCGGACGGGCGGAGGCCGTACGGCTGCTCGTCCTACTGGAATTGCTATACGGTTCGGGTCTGCGCGCCAGCGAAGTCGTTTCGCTGCCCCTGTCCGCAGTTCCGCGCGATGCCCCTTTCCTGACCGTTATGGGGAAAGGCGGGCAGGCGCGGATGGTGCCGGTCAGCAAACGGGCTGTGCAGGCATTGCACCGCTGGTTGGCCGTAAGGCCGGATGGCGGGAAGTTCCTGTTTCCTTCGCGTGGCAAGCATCTGTCCCGGATTCGCCTGTTCCAGATGTTGAAGGAATTGTCCCTGCGCGCGGGCCTTGCCCCGGAAAAGGTCAGCCCGCACGTATTGCGCCATGCCTTCGCCACGCATCTGCTGGAAGGCGGGGCGGACTTGCGCGTGCTGCAAACGCTGCTGGGCCATGCCGATATCGCCACCACGCAAATTTACACACATGTCGATGCGGCGAGGCTTGTCGCGCTGGTGAATGAACGGCATCCTCTTGCCCGACGGCCCCATGCGGACTAGCGCAGAAACATGATCTCCTATCTCGAATTCGAAAAACCGGTCGCTGCGCTCGAATCGCGCATTGCCGAATTGCGGACTGCGGCTGAAGGCGACGATGTCGATATCAGCAGCGAACTGGAACGGCTGGAGCAGAAAAGCGCCGATCTGCTCGCCAATATCTACGGTTCGTTGACACCGTGGCAGAAGACGCAGGTCGCCCGCCACCCGATGCGGCCCCATTTCCGCGATTACGTCGCCTATGCTTTCGACGATTTCATCCCCCTCGGCGGGGATCGTTATTATGGCGAGGATGAGGCGATTCTGGGCGGATTCGCCCGCCTGGGCGACCGGCGAATCATGCTGATCGGTCATGAAAAGGGGCACGATACGCAAAGCCGCCTGCGCCACAATTTCGGCATGGGTAAGCCGGAAGGCTATCGCAAGGCGATCCGGCTGATGGAAATGGCGGACCGTTTCGGCCTTCCCGTGGTGACACTGGTGGACACGTCCGGTGCTTTTCCCGGTGTGGAAGCGGAAGAGCGCGGGCAGGCGGAAGCCATCGCCCGCTCGACCGAGGCTTGCCTTGCCCTGCGCGTGCCGATGGTAGCGACCATCGTGGGCGAAGGCGGCTCGGGCGGGGCCGTGGCTCTCGCCAGTGCGGAACGGGTGCTGATGATGGAACACGCCGTCTATTCGGTGATTTCACCCGAAGGCTGCGCCTCGATTCTCTGGCGCACGGCGGAAAAGGCGCCGGAGGCAGCCGAAGCGATGAAAGTGACGGCGCGCGATCTGCTGAAACTGGGTGTGATCGACCGGATCGTGAACGAACCCATGGGCGGCGCCCATCGCGATCCGCGCACGGCGGCCCTGGCGCTGCGCGATGCGATTGGCGAGGAACTCGATAAGCTGTCGCAAATGGACCCGGCGGCTCTGCTGCGCCTGCGGGAAGATCGCTTCCTCGGCATTGGTGGTGGAACGGCGCGCAAGGTGAAATAAGCTGGGGTGAAATAAGCGCGATTGCCCCTTTTTCGTCAAGCTGAACGTGTTTGTGTAAGCACGCCTTCGGCTCCAGCATCCATTTTTCCCATGTCCGGCTTCTCGATCCGGAAGGATGAACCCTAGAGCGGTTTTCGACCGCTTTGAGTCGGCATGGGATTCCCGTCGGCTGAGATT
>CAYXMY010000081.1:0-12848 GCA_964466155.1 uncultured Caenibius sp.
GCTCTTGGTGGTCGGGTTTGCCGCCGGGCAGATTCCGCAGATCCCCGCCAACCTGCTGCTGCTCAAGAGCGCATCGGCGGTGGGCGTGCTGTGGGGCTACTGGCTGCGCGCCGATCCGGTGCATCACGCGGGCAATATCGCAGAGCTGCTCGAATGGCTGGCGGCGGGCAAGATCAAGCCCGAAGTGGATACGATTTTCCCGCTCGACCGGGCGGTGGAAGCCATCAATCACGTTATGGAACGGCGCGCGCAGGGCAAAGTGATCCTGACCATGGCCGAAGGAGACACGAAATGAACGCTATGGTGACTTTCACCAAACAGGGCCCGATCGCGGAAGCGCTGGTCGACAATCCCCCCGTCAACGCCACGTCTGCCGGTGTGCGGCAGGGGCTGGTGGATGCGATGCAGGCATTCAACGCCGATCCGGAACTCAAGGTGCTGATCGTGCGCTGCGCGGGCCGCACGTTCATCGCCGGGGCCGATATTAAGGAATTCGGCAAGCCGATGGTCGGCCCCAATCTGACCGAAGCCATCGCCATGCTCGACGCCTGCGAAAAGCCGGTGATCGCGGCGGTGCATGGCACGGTGCTGGGCGGCGGTTTCGAAGTGGCGCTGGCCTGCCATTATCGCATTGCCGACCCGGCCACGCGGTTCGGTTTCCCCGAAGTGAAGCTCGGCCTGCTGCCGGGTGCGGGCGGCACGCAGCGCACGCCGCGTCTGGCGGGGCTGGCCACCACCATCGATCTGGTCACTACCGGCAAGCAGATCAATGCGAAGAAGGCGCTGGAATCCGGCCTGATCGACCGCATTGCCGAAGGCGATCTGGCGGAAGCCGCATATGCCTATGCCGCCGAACTCGCCGCTGCGGGCACGGGGCCGCGCAGCGCGGGCAACCTGACGATGCCGGAAGACGATCCGGCGCTGTTCGAAGAGGCGCGCAAGAACCTCGCCCGCACCATGCGAGGCCAGACCGCGCCGTTGCTCGCGCTCGATGCCATTCGCCTCGGCTACGAATATCCCTTCGCCGAAGCGCTGGAGCGCGAATATGCGCTGTGCAAGGAAGCCATCGCCGGGCCGCAGTCCAAGGCGCTGCGCCATGTCTTCACCGCCGAACGCGAAGTCGCCCGCGTGCCGGGCCTGCCGGCCGATGTGACCCCGCGCGAAGTGAACACAGTCGGCGTGATTGGCCTTGGCGTGATGGGCCGGGGTATCGTGATGGCGGTTGCCGCCGCCGGAATTCCGGTGGTTGCCGTGGGCCTGGATGACGAACACGTGGCCAAGGCTGTGGGCGCCATCGAGAAGATGTGGGGCTCCACGGTCAAGAAGGGCCGGATGAGCCAGGAACAGCTGGACCGGCAACTGGCGCTCATCACCCGCAGCACCGATCCGGCCGATCTCGGCACGGTCGATCTGGTGATCGAAGCGGTGACCGAAGACCTCGCCACCAAGGAAGCGGTGTTCGCCCAATTGGGCAAGGTTACCCGGCCCGGCACGATCCTGGCCAGCAACACCTCGTTCCTCAATATCGAGAAGCTGGCCGATGCCTCGGGCCGCGCGGAAGATGTGTGCGGAATGCACTTCTTCAATCCGGCCAATGTCATGCGTCTGCTCGAAAACGTCCGGGCGGAACGGACCGATCCCGCCGTGGTCGCCACGATCATGGATTTCGGCAAGCGCATCGGCAAGCTTTCCGTCCTGTCGGGCGTGTGCGACGGGTTCATCGTCAACCGCATGCTGTCCAAGCGTTCGCGCGAAGGCTTCTTCCTGGTGGAAGAAGGCGCGGCCCCCGCAGTGGTGGACAAGGCGGTGCAGGGCTTCGGCTTCCCCATGGGGCCGTTCGCGCTGGGCGATCTGGCAGGCCTCGACGTGCAGGCCGCCGCGCGCAAATCGCGGGCCGCCAGTGCCTCCCCGCGTGAACTGCGCGCCGATTTCGTCGAACAGATGGTGGCGCAGGGCAATTGCGGCCAGAAGACCGGTTCGGGCTGGTACACCTATGACGAGAACCGCAAGGCCAGCCACAATCCCGCCACCGATGCGATGATCGCCGCCCATGCTGAAAAGCATGGCCTGACCCTGCGCGAAATCGGCGCGGAGGAAACGATCGAACGGCTGGTCTATGCCATGGTCAACGAAGGGGCGAAAATCCTCGGTGAAGGGGTGGCCGCCCGCCCGCAGGATATCGATGTGGCGATGATCAACGGCCTCGGTTTCCCGGCCTATACCGGCGGGCCGTTGTTCTGGGCCGATCAGATCGGGCTCGACAAGGTTCTCGCCCGGATCGAGGAATTCCGCAGCCAGCATGGCGACGAATACTGGACGCCCGCGCCGTTGCTGGTGGAGCGGGCCAAGGCGGGCAAGGGGTTCTACGCATGACCGTCGGTTTCGAACACAACGCGAAGACCGCCGATCTGCTGGCGCGCCTGCGCGCCTTCATGGCGGAGCATATCTACCCCAACGAAAAGCTCTATTATCAGCAGAAGGCCGAAGGGGACCGCTGGGCCCCCGTGCCGCTGGTCGACGAGCTGAAGGCCAAGGCCAAGGCGGAAGGGCTGTGGAACCTGTTCCTGCCCGAATCCCGGCATGGTGCAGGGCTGACCAATCTGGAATATGCCCCGCTGTGCGAGGAAATGGGCCGCGTTCATTTCTCGCCGCAGGTGTTCAACTGCCAGGCGCCCGACACCGGCAATATGGAAACGCTGGAACGTTTCGGCACCGAAGAGCACAAGCAGCGCTGGCTCGAACCGATGCTGGACGGCAGGATGCGCTCCTCCTTCGTGATGACCGAGCCGGGCGTCGCCTCGTCGGATGCCACCAATATCGAAAGCTCGATTGTGCGCGATGGCGATGAATACGTCATCAACGGGCGCAAGTGGTGGATTTCCGGGATCGGCGAACGCGATTGCCAGATTCTGATCTTCATGGGCAAGACCGATCCCACCGCTGAAAAGCACAAGCAGCAATCGATGATCCTGCTCCCGCGCGATACGCCGGGGATCACGGTCGTCCGCCCGATGACGCTGTTCGGCTATGACGATGCGCCGCACGGGCACATGGAGATGATCTTCGACAACGTCCGCGTTCCGGCATCGAACATGCTGTTGGGCGAAGGGCGCGGGTTCGAAATCGCGCAGGCCCGCCTCGGGCCGGGCCGCATCCACCACTGCATGCGCCAGATCGGCATGGCTGAAAGGGCACTGGAAGCGATGTGCAAGCGGGTCAAAAGCCGGGTGGCGTTCGGCAAGCCGCTGGCGGAGCAGGGCGTCATCGTCGAACGGATCGCCAATTCGCGCATCCTGATCGATCAGGCGCGCCTTTTGACGCTGCACGCCGCGCACAAGATGGACACGGTGGGCAACAAGGCGGCCAAGGCCGAAATCGGCATGATCAAGGTGGCGGCGCCCAACATGGCCTGCCAGGTGATCGACTGGGCGATCCAGGCGCATGGCGCGGCGGGACTGAGCCAGGATTTCTTCCTTGCCGAATACTACGCCCATGCCCGCAAGATCCGCTTCGCCGACGGGCCGGACGAAGTGCACCGCCACCAGATCGGCCGGCTCGAACTCGCCAAGCACGGGTGAGCGGGCCGATGGCGGACGATACCTCCGACCGTTTCCGGCTGGACCTCGCGCGGCTCGATCCGTGGCTGCGCGAACGGTTCCCCGATCTGACCGGCGACATCGCGGCGCAGAAGTTCGCGGGCGGGCAATCGAACCCGACTTATGCGATCCTCGTCGATGGCCAGCCGCGCATGGTCCTGCGCAAGAAGCCACCCGGCGTCCTGCTGCCTTCCGCCCATGCGGTGGAGCGGGAATACAAGGTCACCGCGGCGCTGGTCGATACCGGGGTGCCGGTCGCCCGCCCGCTGGCGCTGTGCGAAGACCCGGAAGTGGTCGGCACGCCGTTCTTCGTGATGGAGCATGCTTCGGGCCGCAATTTCTGGGATGCGCGCCTGCCCGATATGCAACCGGCGCAGCGCGCGGCGATCTATGACGCGATGATCGGCGTTCTGGCGCGGCTCCACGCGGTCGATCCCGTGGCCGTGGGGCTGGCCGATTTCGGCAAGCCCGGCAATTACTTCGCCCGGCAGGTCGGCCGCTGGACCAAACAGTACCGGGCGACCGAAACGCAGACCATCGAAGCGATGGACCGGCTGATCGAATGGCTGCCCGCCAACGATCCGGGGCTGGAGGAAAGCCGCGTCGTCCACGGCGATTACCGCAACGACAATCTGATCTTCCATCCCGAACGGCCCGAAGTGATCGCGGTGCTCGATTGGGAGCTTTCCACGCTCGGCCATCCGCTGGCGGACCTCGCCCAGCATGTCATGGCCTGGCGGGTGAACGCGGAAGGGTTCCGGGGCCTGTCGGATTCCGATCTGCCCGCATTGGGCATCCCGTCGGAGCAGGCCTATCTCGCGCGCTATCGGGAACAGACCGGGGCGGGGCCGATCGATCCCGCGCACTGGCGCTATGCGCTGGCTTTCGCGCTGTTCCGCAACGCAGGCATCCGGCAGGGCGTTTACAAGCGCGCGCTGGAAGGCAACGCATCGAGTGAGGCCGCCGCGCTGCACGGCGCGAAAGCGGCGCAGATCGCCGCGCTTGGCTGGCGCATCGCCTGCGGGGAGGACGACGCGCGGATGTAATTTTTACACTAGCGAACTCTGCCTGAGCCCGGTCCGGTTCCTTGTGAACCTGGCCGGGCTTTTTTTCTGGGCGTAGTGTGCCGGAGTGTTCCTCCGGCACCTCGTCGCTACCCCAGGTCGGCGCTGCCTGCGCCGATGATCGCGGGTTCGCCTGTCTGGCTGGCCCAGCGGGCATCGCGGCGGACGATCCGCCAGCCTTCCGCGCGGCGTTCCCATCGGTCGATATATTCGCCGTTGGAATCGAACACCGGCCCGGCGTGTTCTCCCGCCCGCTGGTGCCGGGCCTGAACATAGGCGCGGCTGGTTGCGCGGTCGCCATCGATATCGACCAGGATGCTGCCGATCAGATGTTGCGTGCCGCCGCACTTGTCGAGAAAGCGGGTCATGTTGTCGCGCAGTTCGGCCATGCCGTGCTGTTCCACGCCGGTGCCGTAATCGAAGCTCAGGTCATGGGCGAAAACGTCGCCCAGTTCGTCCCAGCTCTTGGTGTCGAGAATCCGGGCGAAGCGGGACAGGCCGCGAGTGATCTCGCGCTCGTCGAGCAGGGCTTGCAGGGCGTCGGTCATGATAATGCTCCCATCAGGCTGATATGTTCTTCGACTATGACCATGCGCGTGGCCGCGCCATCGCACATCGCCGCTTCGTCTTCGGCAAGGCGTTTGGCGATTTCGGGATCGGTCGCGCGGGCGATGAAGCGCTGGTGCGCCTCCTGATCGGGTAACCATATTTCGGTCACCACGTCGAAATCGATCGGGCTGCCGTCCGCCGCCGGGAAAGCGCCGTCCTGCCGGACGAAACTGCGCCGGTATTCGACGATGCCCGGCAGCAGCGACAGCACCAGCGGCGCGTGCCTGGTTTCGTAATAAGCGATAAAGTCCTCACGCGAGAGGTCGGCGCGTTTTTTGAGCAGCGCGATGCACTTGATCACCGTCCGTCTCCTTCCGGCTGTTTCGCTATCGCGGTCAGGCCGCCGGCCCGGTCCACTGGTGTTCTTCGACCACGACCATGCGCGATGCGCCGCGTTCGAACAGATGCTCTTCATCCTCGGCGATCTGGCGGGCGATGTCCGGATCGGCCGATGCGGCGATGAACTGGTCATAGGCGGCCCGGTCTTCCAGCCAGATTTCGGTAATCACGTCGAAATCGATCGGGGCCGCGTCGGGGAACAGGAATGCGCCTTCCATGTCGATGAAATTGCTGCGGTAATCGACGATGCCGGGCAGCAGCTTGCGGATCAGCACCGAATGGTTGTTCTGATAGTAGGCGATGAACTGTTCGCGGCTGATATCCGCGCGTTTTTTCAGCAATGCCATGCACTTGAACACGATTTTCTCTCCCGAATGTCTTATGAGACGTCCACCCTGAGGCGGGTGAGCTTGATTTCCGCGATGCGCCATTCGCCGTCGAGGCGGAGATAACGCTCGTGATAATGGCCGTAGCCGTGCAGCATGCGGAACGGCAGGCTGGAGGAAGGTTCGGGCCATAGCTTGTCTTCCATCGCCCAGATGCCGGTGGCCGAATCGGGCGTGAGGAGTTCGATTTCCGCCATGTGGCCGTGATGGACGGTCGACACATCCTGCAACATCGGGGCCAGCTTCGCGACATAGGGCGCCGCGCCATGGGTGAGCTGGCTTTCGTCCGGCGCACCGGTCGCCAGGCGGAAATCGGCGATCAGATCGGGGGTGAAAACGGCTTCCAGCCCGGCCCAGTCCTTGGTGTCCATGGTGCGGAAGTAGCGGGCTTTCAGCGCCTTGATCGCTTCCATCGCTTCCAGTCTGGCGATCTTGTCCAAGCCTTGTCTCCCATGCGCATGCTTTGGCCGTCGTGCGGCCCGGCAGGTGATATGGCCGGTTTCGGACGCTGTCCATGGGCAGAGCGGCGCAAATCCGCGTGCAAGCGAACTTGTCATTCAGGATGCCGCGCCTACATTGGGTGGACCCAAGATCAGGACTGCATGGATGAGCGATAAGCAAGAACCGAACGGCAACCCCAATCCCTGGGCGAAAAGCCTGTTGGTATGGGGCGGGATTTTCCTCGCCCTGTTGCTGATGGTATCGATGTTCAGCGCCGGATCACAGCCCGCCGGTTCGCAAATCCCCTATTCGCTGTTCCGCAGCAAGGTCGCCGAAGGCAGTGTGGCCAAGGTCGAAATCGGCCAGGACCGCATCACCGGCGTGTTGAAGAACGAACAGCCGTTCTCCACCGTGCCCGTGCCGGGCGACACCAGCCTGCCGCAATTGCTCGAACAGAATAGCGTGCAGTTCGAAGGCAAGGCCACGGAAGAGCCGAATGTCCTGCTCTATATCCTGATCCAGTCGCTGCCGTTCCTGTTGATCCTGGGCGTGGCGTTCTTCGCTCTGCGCCATATGCAGAAGGGCGGCGGTTCGGGCGCGATGGGTTTCGGTAAGTCGAAGGCCAAGCTGCTGACCGAACGCCATGGGCGCGTCACGTTCGACGATGTCGCCGGGATCGATGAAGCGCGGGAAGAATTGCAGGAAATCGTCGAATTCCTGCGCGATCCGCACCGCTTCTCCAAGCTTGGCGGCCAGATTCCCAAGGGTGCGTTGCTGGTCGGCTCGCCCGGCACCGGCAAGACGCTGCTTGCCCGCGCCATCGCGGGGGAAGCGGGCGTGCCGTTCTTCACCATTTCCGGTTCGGATTTCGTCGAAATGTTCGTCGGCGTCGGCGCCAGCCGCGTGCGCGACATGTTCGAACAGGCCAAGAAGAACGCGCCCTGCATCGTCTTCATCGACGAAATCGACGCGGTCGGCCGCCATCGCGGCCACGGCCTCGGCAATTCGAACGACGAACGCGAACAGACGCTGAACCAGTTGCTGGTCGAAATGGACGGGTTCGAAGCGAACGAAGGGATCATCATCATCGCGGCGACCAACCGCCCCGATGTGCTCGATCCTGCTCTGCTGCGTCCGGGCCGGTTCGACCGTCAGGTGGTGGTGCCGATCCCCGATATCGACGGGCGTGAGCAGATCCTTTCGGTCCACATGAAGAAAGTGCCGCTGGCGCCGGACGTTAACGCACGCACCATCGCGCGCGGCACGCCGGGCTTTTCCGGCGCGGATCTCGCCAATCTCGTCAACGAGGCGGCGCTGCTCGCCGCCCGGCGCAACAAGCGTCTGGTCGCGATGCAGGAATTCGAAGACGCCAAGGACAAGGTCATGATGGGGACGGAACGCCGCTCCATGGTCATGACCGACGACGAGAAGAAGATGACCGCCTATCACGAAGCGGGCCATGCGCTCGTTTCGCTGAACGAGGCGGCGTCCGACCCGATCCACAAGGCAACGATCATCCCGCGCGGCCGGGCCTTGGGCATGGTCATGCGGCTGCCGGAACGGGACAACTACTCCTACCACCGCGACAAGATGCACGCGAACCTTGCCGTCGCCATGGGCGGACGGGTGGCGGAAGAAATCATCTTCGGCCACGACAAGGTGTCTTCGGGCGCATCGTCGGATATCCAGTATGCCACCGGCCTTGCCCGCAACATGGTCACCAAGTGGGGCATGTCCGACAAGCTGGGCCCGCTGCAGTATGAAGAGCAGCAGGAAGGCTATCTGGGCATGGGCGGCTCGCAGCGGCTCATGGCCTCGGACGAGACGAACAAGCTGATTGATTCCGAAATCCGCGGGCTGGTCGAAGGGGCATATGCCCGCGCCATCGATATCCTCAAGACGCAGGAGGACAAGCTGCATCTGCTGGCGCAGGCGCTGCTCGAATACGAAACGCTGAACGGTGAGGAAATCGACGAGCTGATGAAGACCGGTAAGATCGACCGCCCCGAAGAGCCGAAAGGCCCGGCGGCGATCCGCCCGGTGCACGGCTCCGCCATTCCCAAGGCGGGCAAGCGCTTCGGCGGCAGTAGCACCGCTCCGCAAGGCGCTTGAACGAACCGCCGGTTATCCGGGCGCAGGTTTTGGGGGCGGCGATCCGGATTGCCGCCCCTTTTCCATGGCAATGCATCCACCGCGTTTATCGCTGGGCGATGCCGCGCAGGTGCTCGGTATAGGGGCGGGCAGGCGGTGTTCTAGGCTGCGAACTGCGGCAGTTTGGCGAGGCGCGCTTCTATCGCCCGCCACACTCTGGCAAAGGCTATGGCTGCCGGGCTGTTGGGCGCGAAGGCCCCTATCGGGCATTGCCGCACGGCGCATTGTTCCACTGCACTGGCATAAGGGATCGCGGGCCAGTCGGGATTGGCATCGCGCGCTTCGCGGTGCAGCGTCCGGCGCAGGTCGAGCATGGAATGGACCGGCAGAATGGGCGGATGCCGTGTTCCATCCGCCGCGATCTGTTCCAGAACCTGATCGAGCGCCCGCGTTGAAAGCGGGGAGGGCGGTAGGGGCACGATCACCAGATCGGCCGCGCGCAGGACCTGTGCGCTCACTTCGTTCAGCACTGGCGGGCAATCGAGCAGGATACGCGTATAATCCTTCCCCAGCGCTTCGGTCAGCCGGGCGAGGCGGCGGCGTTTGCCGATATGGAGGAATTGCGAATCGAGCGCCCGTAGGCTGTCGTCGGCGGGCAGGATATCGAGGCGTTCGTAAGCGGTGGGACGGATCAGCTTCGCCGGATCGCGCTCTTTCGAAAAGACCTTTGCGGCGGCGTGATTCGCGCTCGGCGGCACGCCGAGCAGAAAGCCGGCCCCGCTTGCCGCATCGAGATCCCACAAAAGAGTACGGCGGCCCGATATGACCGCCGCATTCCATGCCAGATTGGCTGCGAGCGTCGTTTTACCGACGCCGCCTTTCACGCTGTAGATGGCGATCGTTGCGCCCTGCAGACCGGGAGCGCCCGATTTCGGCGCTTTCGGCATCCCGGCGATCCGGGGCAGGGCAGAAGCCGATTTCACCGAGGATCAGCGCCAGAGATCAGCGGCGGTAATCAGCCTTCGTAATCGCCGCCGATGGAAGTGTTGCGCACCGGAGCCGAGGCCGTGATCCGCAACGCTTCGGCCGACTGGGTCAGCGAACCGATTTCATCGGCTTCGTCTTCATCGTCGGGCAGGACACGTTGCAGCGACTGGGTCAGCGCTTCCTGCAGGTTGCGCGGACGAACCGTGGTTTCGGCGATTTCGCGCAGCGCCACGACGGGATTCTTGTCGCGATCGCGGTCAAGAGTGAGTTCCGCGCCGCCGGAAATCTCCCGGGCACGCTGGGCAGCCAGCAGCACGAGATCGAAACGGTTGGGAATCTTGTCGACGCAATCTTCGACGGTAACGCGCGCCATGGGCACTCCAAAAAAGTTGGACCTTGCGGGAAAGTGCAACACCTAGGATCAACCCGGTGCAAAGTCAAGGTTTTCAGCGCGGGCAGACCCGGCTAGAGCGGTGTGAGGGAGAAGGGATCGGGCCTTACATGGATGTTTTCTATACCGATCCTCCACCCTTTTCCGTCGCGGTTCAGGATCATACGCTGACGTTTTATCCCGGCGGGCCGGAGCGGTTGAACGCGCTTCTGGCGATGATCGGGGAAGCCAGGCACACGCTCCGGCTGTGTTTCTATATCTTTGCCGAGGATGCTAGCGGCCAGTTGGTCCGCGATGCGCTGGCTCTGGCGGCGCAGCGGGGGGTGGCGGTCACGCTGATCGTCGACCGCTTCGGTTCGAATGCCAGCGCGGCATTCTTCGCCCCGTTGCAGCAGGCAGGGGGCACCTTTCTGTTCTTCAGCCCGCGCCTGTCGCGCCGCTATCTCATTCGCAATCATCAGAAAATGGTGATCGCCGACGATCGTGCGGCGATGATCGGCGGGTTCAATGTGGCCGACGATTACTTCGCCACGCCGGAAGAGGGCGGCTGGAGCGATCTGGGTGTGCGGCTCGAAGGGGGGGGCAGTGTCGCCCGGCTGGGCGTGTGGTTCGATCGACTGGCGCGATGGACGGCGAATCCCGATTCGCAGCTTCTGGCGATCCGCCGGCTGGTGCGCGATTGGGATACCGGGCACGGGCCGATCCGGCTCCTGATCGGTGGGCCGACCCGGTTTCTCAGCAACTGGGCGCGTTGCGTCAGCCGGGATTTCACCCATGCCCGGCGGCTCGACATGGTGATGGCCTATTTCGCCCCGGCCCCGCTGATGCTGCGCAAGATCGCGCGGATCGGGGTGGAGGGCGCGGCCCATATCCTGTTGCCCGGCAAATCGGACAACGGGGCCACGATCGGCGCTTCGCGTTCGCTCTACAAATGGCTGCTGAAGCGCAAGGTCGGGATCTGGGAATTTCTGCCGACCAAGCTGCACAGCAAGCTGATCGTGGTCGATGACGTGGTCTATATCGGCAGCGGGAATTTCGACATGCGCAGCCTCTATCTCAATCTGGAACTGATGTTCCGGATCGAGGATGCGGCCCTGGCCGAACGCATGCGCGCCTTCATCGGCGAACAGCTCAAGGCTTCCGAGCGAATCACGCCGGAGCGGCATCGGGCGCGCCGCACGCTGTTCAACCGGCTCCGCTGGGGGCTGAGCTGGTTCCTGGTTACCGTGGTCGATTATTCGATCACGCGCAGGCTGAATTTCGGGCTGGGGTCCGTCTATGTGCCCGAGGACGAAGGAGAGGACGTCCGCGCTCAGTCGTAGGAATGGTTGGCCAATGCATCGTCCGCCAGATCGCTGAAGCGGGTGATCTTGGATTCGAAGCGCAGCCGCACTTTGCCGGTGGAGCCGTGGCGCTGCTTGGCGACGATCAGTTCGGCAAGGCCATGCACGCGCTCCATATCCGCGGCCCAGGCGGCATGGGCTTCATGCGCGCGGGCATCGTCGTCGCTCTGCGGGACTTTGGGTTCCTTGGCCGCGACGTAGTAATCTTCGCGGAACACGAACCAGACCATATCGGCGTCCTGCTCGATAGAGCCGGATTCGCGCAGGTCGGACAGTTGCGGGCGCTTGTCGTCGCGCTGTTCCACCGCACGCGAAAGCTGGGACAGCGCGATCACCGGCAGGTCGAGTTCCTTGGCCAGCGTCTTGAGACCGCGGCTGATTTCGGAAATTTCGTTCACGCGGTTATCGGTTGCCCGGCCGCTCCCCTGCAACAGTTGCAGGTAGTCGACGATGATGAGGCCGATATTGTGCCGCCGCTTCAACCGCCGGGCGCGGGCACGCAGGGCGGCAATGGTGAGTGCAGGGGTATCGTCGATATAGAGCGGCAGTTCGGCGAGCCGCTGGCTGGCGTAGGAAAGCTGCTGGAAATCGTCGCGGCTGATCTTGCCCATGCGCAGCGCTTCGCCGCTGATCCCGGCCTGTTCCGCCAGGATACGCGTGGCGAGCTGGTCCGCACTCATTTCCAGGCTGAAAAACGCGGTGGCTGCACCGATCGATTCGGCATCGGGGATGCTGTCCTGCCGGTCGCGCAGCAGGCGGTCGGCGGCATTGAAGGCGATATTGGTGGCCAGCGAGGTCTTGCCCATGCCCGGCCGCCCGGCGAGGATCACGAGGTCCGAATTGTGCAGCCCGCCGATCTTCTCGTTGACGCTGGTAAGCCCCGTGGTGGTGCCCGACACGTGGCCGCCGGAATTGATCGCGATCTCGATCATGCCCAGCGCCTTGTAGGTCGCCGCACCGAAACTTTGCGCTTCGCTGCCGGAGGAGGCCCCTTCCGCGACGGAATAGAGCGCGGCTTCTGCCTTCTGGATCTGATCCATCGGCGCGAGTTCCTGCGACGTGTCGAGCGCGCCGTCCACCAGATCGCGGCCCACCGTGACAAGTTCGCGCAGCAGGGCGAGATCGTAAATCTGTTCGGCCAGTTCGCGCGCGGCCAGCAATCCCTGCCCATCGGCCGTCAGCCGGGCGAGGTAAGTGATCCCGCCCAGTTCCTTCAGCGCTTCGTCGCTTTCGAAATAGGGTTTCAGCGTGACCGGGGTCACGCGCGCCTGCCGGTCGACCAGTGTCAGGATGCGTTCGTAGATGCGGCGGTGGAGCGGTTCGTAAAAATGGTCCGCCCGCAGCGGCGTCTGCAGATCCTCGATCACCCGGTTATCGATCAGCACCGCGCCCAGAACCAGCAGCACGATCCCGGTCACTTCCCGCAGCGTGACCTTCTGCTTGAAGACCATGTGGCTGACGCCCTGGGCGAACAGCACATCCACCAATCCCAGGGTTCGTACACTGGCAGCGCTGGCCAGCGCAAAGGCCAGGAACCACATTTCCGATGCCGCCGCGCCGGTAAAGCCTGCCGCCATTGACGGCCGCCAAAGGTTGAAGAC
>CAYXMY010000082.1:0-12721 GCA_964466155.1 uncultured Caenibius sp.
CCGGCGATCAGTTCCGGCGTCAGGACAAAGCCGGGCGCCACCGCGTTGGCTGTGATCCCTTCCCGGCCCCAGCGCTTCGCCACGTGGCGCATGATCGCATTGAGACCGCTCTTGGAGGCCGCGTAGGAAGGCCGGGTCGGTTCCGCCGCATCGGCCGCATCCGAAGTGGTATAGACGATGGCCCCGCCACCATTGGCCAGCAGATGCGGCAGCACTGCCTTCGTGCAGCGCAGATGCCCACGCAGATTGACGTCGAGCGTGCGGTCGAACACTGCCATATCGACGTCGAGCGCATCGCTGTCCTGAAAGATCACCCGCAGGTCCGCCGCGTTGACATGGGCGCCGTCAAGCTTGCCCAGCCTGGCGACCGCCTGTTCGATGGCCGCATTGACCGAACCTTCATCGGTGATGTCCACCGTAACGGCAAAGGCATCCCCGCCCCCGGCCACCACATCTTCGGCCACCGCTTTGGCGGCATCGCCATTAATGTCCGCCACACAGACGCGTGCGCCTTCGCTCGCCAGCCGCTTCACCGTGGCGGCCCCGATCCCGGTGCCCGCGCCGATGACAACGATGCATTTTCCATCCAGACGTTCGCTCATTCCCGATCTCCTTGTTTATGAGCGTGAGCTAACTTGCTGCCGGGAACCGCGCAAGCAGCGCCCCGGCATTCGGCGCAAATCGAGGACACGGACAGTTAGAACCGGCCGATCAGGTTCCGCGCCGTGGCAATGACCAGTTCCGCCGCCGGGGAAAGGCTGCGCCCCGCATGCGAGACGGTGACCAGTTCGACGGACGCCGGGACGCCTTCCACTTCGACCGGCAGAATCGCCAGACGCCCCGGAGCCTTGTGCACCAAAGCGCCCGAGGCCAGCCAGATCGCATCCGAACCGGCGGTGAGATCGAACAGGACCTGGCAATCGTCGCACAACACGGAAATTTCCCGGTTCTGAAACCAGGGCGCGCTCTTTTCATCGCCGGCCACCTGAATATCGGTGGTGATGCAGGCAAGCGGATAGGCGGCCAGATCTTCTGCCCGGACGGTGGCCTGCCGCAAGAGCGGATGCCCGACCCGGACGATGAAATTCATCGGCAGATGGACGAAATGCGCCACATCCAGCCCTTCCGCGCTGAGCAGCGGATGGCGGGCGCCGATGAAGAATTCGATGGCATCGGATTCCAACTGGCCCAACTGCTCGGACACTGCCCCCACCGAAGCGACGACACCGATGCCGGGGTGATCGCGGGACAGGGCGCCCAGCACTTCCGCCAGCCACAGCGTCGCGGGCAAAGGCGCGAAACCGAAGCGCGCATCCCCGCCGGTGGTCTGCGCCAGAGCCTGCGCATTGCGCTTCAGCGTCGTCGCCTCGCGCAGGACATTGCGCGCATCGCGCAGCAACTGGCCACCGGCAACGGTCGGCCTCGTGCCGCTCTTGTTCCGGTCGAGCAGAGTCAGGCCCACCTCCTCCTCCAGCAGACGGATGGCGTGGCTCAGCGCGGATTGGGAAATATGGAGCATTCTGGCCGCCCGGACAAAACTGCCCTGTTCCACCAGAGTGACGAAGTAGTGCAGCCGCCGCAGGTTCATGTGTGAAAACTATTCATGTATTCCCGGAATTCAATTCATTTTTCCAATCCATGGACTTCTGATAATCGAGCCCGAACGGGATAAGGATGCATGCGATGAACGGCACAGCTTTGGATGCCCTTGGGAATTTCGGCCTATTCTACCTGATTTCCGGCCTCAGCGTTCTCACCCTGGAGATCGTCAGCGGGCGGCATCGGGGAATCTATTCGCGATCCGAATGGCTGATTAACCTGCTGTGCGGCGCGATCGGCATGGCGGTTATCCGCCCGCTGCTGTCGATCGTCACCGCGCTGGTCTTCGTCGCAGTTCTCCCGCAACAGCAGGGCCTGCTGGCCCATGTCTCAACCGGACTTGTCTTCATCGTCGGGCTGCTGGTGACGGAATTCCTGTTCTATTGGGTCCACCGTCTGGCGCACGAAGGAAAAGGCAAGCGCGGGATGGACTGGCTGTGGCAACTTCATCGCACGCACCATTCCGCCCGTTACATGAACATCATCCTGCTGATCCGCCAGCATCCCTTGTGGCCCATCGTCCAGCCGCAGACCTGGACCGTGGGGTTCCTGCTCTATGCCGGGCAGCCGGTCGCGGCGGCATCGATCGCCGTGTCGGTCTATGCATGGAATCTCATCACGCACAGCAACTTCCGCTGGGACGATCGCCTGCGCGCACTGCCGGCAATCGGCCCCCTATTCCGCGCTGCCGAGCATGTGCTCGTATCGCCAGGCGTCCATCACACGCATCACGGCTATGGCAAGGATGGCGCGAACTACCGCAATTTCGGCCTGATCTTCTCGGTCTACGACACGCTGTTCGGCACGCTGCACATTCCGCAAGGGCGGCCCTGGCGCTATGGCCTGCCCGGCACCGATGCCTCATGGCAGGAACAGGTGTTCTATCCGCTGGTGCGCGGCAGCGCCCCCGCGAAGAAGCGCTGAGAACCCGCCTCAGGCCCCGCCCGGTTTCCTCTCACCTCGCTCCATCTCGCCATGCAGGAAGTGGTGAAGCTGGTCGGCCATCGCGGCCACACCTGCAGCCGGGTCCTTGGGCCACTGGCGCACGCCCAGATAATAGCACGACCGGTCAAGCTGGCTCAGCACCAGCCCCACCCGCATCCGCGCATCGGCATCGCCGCGCAGATGGGCAAGGCGCGGTTCGCCATCGGCCAGCAGGTCGATCAGCGCTTCCTGATAGCGCGCGGTCTTGCCGTAGATTTCCTGATCCACCAGCACCGCATGCGCCAGGATCACGCAGATCGCCTCGTTCTCCCGATAGAAGCGCACCATCTGCCCGCACCAGTCGCGCAACTGTTCGCGCGTCTTGCCCGGCATCCGCGCCAGTTGCGCGTAGTAAGGCTGCCAGACCGGGGCGAAACGGTCCGCGATCTCCTCCACCAGCGCCTGCATCGATGAAAAGTGGGCGTAGAACGATGCCCGGCTGACCTGCGCTTCCTTCAGCACATCGGCCACCACGCTGGCGACATAGCCCTTGCGCGTGAACACGCGAATCGCACCTTCCACCAGCCGGTCGCGCGTCGCTTCGCGCTGGGCCGTCTGCAAGGCGTTGCCCCGGCCTTCGGCAGAAGGCTGCCTGCCATTGTCCATCGCGATTGCATTGCCCATACAAACTGTATAGTCAGGTTCCGACACTGGCGGCAAGTCTTCTCATCCCGGCTTTCCTGCCGTCAGTCATAAACATAATCCGGAGCCTGACCCATGTCGTCCAACCGTTATCCGCATCTGCTTTCCCCCGGCCGTATCGGCACCATGGAATTGCGCAACCGCATCGCTGTCACCGCCATGGGGGTCAGCCTCTCCGAAGACGATGGCAGCGTCGGCGAACGCCTGATCGCCTATCATGAGGAACAGGCCAAGGGCGGGGTCGGCCTGATCATTTCGGGCGTGACGGGCGTGGCCTGGCCGACTGGCTGCGTCGCCTGGCAGCAGACGGCGATTTCGGACGACAAGTTCATTCCCGGTCTCAAGCAATTGACCGAACGCGTCCACACCCATGGCGCGAAGATCGCGGCGCAGCTTCACCATGGCGGCCTTGTCGCGGGCTATTCCGCCGCGCGCTGGGGCCTGCCGCTGTGGGCGCCCGCCATTCCCCCTGCCGCCAAGGGCAATTTCACCGACTATTTCCTGATGGAAGAACTGGCCGGTCTGGCCGGGATGAAGCAACCCGAAATCAAGGTGCTGGAGCAGGCCGATATCGATCTGGTCGTCGACCAGTTCCGCAACGGCGCCCGCCGCGCCAAGGAAGCCGGGTTCGATGGCGTGGAAGTCCACAGCGGTCACGGCTATCTGCTATCCTCGTTCGTTTCCCCGATCACCAACACCCGCACCGACCAATACGGCGGCCCGCTCGAAAACCGCATGCGCCTGACGCTCGACGTGGTGCGTGCGATCCGGGCCGAAGTCGGGCCGGACTTCCCGGTCTGGGTGAAGCTCGATTCGCGCGAAGTGGGCAAGGAAGGCGGCATCACCGTGGAAGATGCCAAGCGTTCCGCGAAGATGATCGAAGAAGCCGGGGCCGACGCGATCACCATGACCACTTATCACGACACGGGCGACGGCAAGCTCCATTCGGAATCGCACACCCCGCACATCGATGCGTGGAACCTGCCCGCCACGGCGGAGATCAAGAAGGCCGTCTCCATCCCCGTGCTCGGCTCGGGCCGGGTCGAACCCGAAGTGGGCGATAGCGCCATCGGCAAGGGCGAGATCGATTTCATCGCCATGGGGCGCAAACTGCTGGCCGATCCGCATCTGCCCAACAAGCTGGCGGCAGGCCGTCCCGATCAGATCCGCCCCTGCATCTATTGCTACACCTGCATCAGCGCGATCTACATGGGCAGCCATGCGCGCTGCGCGGTGAACCCCGAACTCAGCTTCGAATTCGAACAACGGGTGGAGCCCAAGGGCAAGCAACACATCGCCGTGATCGGCGGCGGCCCCGGCGGCATGGAATCGGCCCGCCGCCTCGCCGCGCAGGGGCACAAGGTCACACTCATCGAAAAGAGCGACCGGCTGGGCGGCACCCTGCGCTTCGCCTCGCTGGCTTACGAACCCAACGAGCGCCTGCTCAACTGGCTGCGCGCGGAAGTGGCCGAAGCCGATATCGATGTGCGCCTGTCGACCGAAGCCACACCCGAACTGCTGCGCAGGCTGAGCGTGGACAAGGTGATCGTCGCCACCGGTGCGATCCGCGGCATGCCCGATATTCCCGGCAACGATCTGCCCAACGTGTTTTCGGGCGACGACATGCGCAGCATGATGCTGGGCGAAACCACCACCGAACTGAAGCGCAAGACCGGGCTGCTCACACGCATGGCGACGAAGATCGGCGCGGCCACCGGCGCCACGTCCAATCTCGCGCTGGTGCGCAAGGCGACGCATAGCTGGATGCCGCTGGGCCAGAACATCGTCATCGTCGGCGGTGAACTGGTCGGCATCGAACTGGCCGAATTCCTCCTTGAGCGCGGCCGCACGGTGACGGTGGTCGACGAAGCGCCGCGCTTCGGCAAGGGGCTGCTGTTGGTGCGCCGGATGCGCATCCTGGCCGAACTCAAGGAACACGGCGTTTCGCTGCAACCGGGGGCGAGCGATATCGTGATCGAAAAGGACGCGGTGCGTTTCACTGATGCCGCTGGCGTGGCGCAGTCCGTGCCGGCCGATCACGTGATCGTGGCCAAGGGCGCGGAAGGCAATCTGGCGCTGGTAGAGCGGCTGCGCGCAGAAGGCTTCACCGTGGAAACTGCGGGCGATGCGAACGGCGTCGGCTATATCGAAGGCGCGATGCGCGGCGCGGCTGAAGCCGTTAACGCGGTTAACGCAATCTAGCTATTGCCCCGCACTCCCATTCGAGGCTACGAGTGGGAAGTCATGGTTCCGCTTCGGTTGGAACCTTGCGAACATTTTACCCTGTTGGGCGGAGGCGAACCCTCCGCCTTTTTTTTGCTTCCCCATCCCCGGCATGTTCCCTTCATCGCCGATGGAGGATGCGATAGCGATGCGGCGGGATGCCCTCCGCCTCGCCAAAGGCATGCGTGAATGTGCTGACATGGCTGAAGCCGCACCGGTGCGACACCTGTTTGATCGGCAGGTCCGTGTCCCGCAACAGGTCGCGCGCCGCCCGCAGACGCAAGGCCGCGACGAAGCGGTTGAAGCCGAACCCGGTCGCCTGTTTCAGTGCAACCGCAAAATGCCGCGCGGGCAGATCGCACAAGCGCGCCGCCATCTCCAGATTCGGTTTGCCGCGAAGCGTGTCCTCGCAATAGCGCTCCACCCGCCGCAGATGCTCCGGCGACAGAGCACCCTCGCCCGCATCGCTCGCCAGCCGGGCCAGATCGACGGCCAGCGTGGCCGCCAATCCGCCGATCAGGGCTTCGCTGCCCAAGCCCGGATTGCTCGCCTCCTCCGCGATCCGTTCCAGCGAGCGCACGATATCGCGGTTGCGGATGTCAGTGCAGCGCCCCAGCCGGGCCATGTCGAAATGTGCCACACGGTCGGACAGGTAGGGATGGCTGTGCGGTTCGAACCGGCACATCAGCATGGCCACGCCCGCTTCCTTGCCAACCGCATGCATGCCCACTCCGGCGGGCAGAAAGCTGACCGCGCCAAACGGATGGTAGGTGCTACGCGCCCGGCGGGAGATATAGCAGGCTTGGATATCCACCGGCACCCGCGCGAGATTGAACGCCAGAACATGCCGCGTGCCCGGCGGGGTCGCCAGTTCGTGCCCGAACCGGGCCTGCTCGATCGTCACGCTGAGATCGGGAAATTGAAACATCGCCAAACCTGTTCTTTCCTGCGCGGGGCCGGTGCTTCCGATCCATGCGTTGCGCATGTTTTCCTAATTTGCCGAAAGCATCCTAAAGTTTCGGCCCTGCGCTCCGACGTAAAAATCTATATCCATGCGCTCCATGGATCAACAATCTGCTTCCGCGCAGGCACATGCGCACGATCGTTCCGCCGCGCCAATCCGGGTCGGCATCGTCGGCGCCAATCCCGACAGGGGTTGGGGATCTGGCGTGCATCGCCGGGTGATCGGCATGCTGCCCGATTTTGAACTGACGGCCGTCTGCACCACGCGGCAGGATACGGCGGAGCGTGCGGCCAGCCTGTTCGGCGCGCGCCATGCCTTCACCGATCCCGCCGCGCTGGCGGCGCATGCGGATGTCGACCTCGTTTCGATCTGCGTGCTGGCGCCGCACCACTACGTCATTGCCCGCGCCGCACTGGAGGCGGGAAAGCATATCTATTGCGAATGGCCGCTCGCTCTCGATGTTGCGCAGGCGGAAGAACTGGCGACGCTCGCGGCGCAACGCGGGGTCAAGGCAATGGTCGGCCTGCATCTCAACGGTGCGCCGGCTCTGTGCCATGCCGCCATGCTGGCGCGCGAAGGCTTCATCGGTGAAGTTCAGGATATCAACCTGCAAGTGCACGTGCCCGGCTCCATCACCCGCACCATGGCCACACGGGCGCACGGTACGCATCTGCTGTCGATTTACGGCGGGCATTTGCTGAGCGCGATCACCAGCCATTTCGGCACGATTGCGGACTGGAGCGCACGGGGCGCAATCCACTTGCCGCCGTTCGACGAAACGGGCGCGCCCTGCCCGCGCGATGCGCCCGATCATATCCTGATCCACGGCGCCCTGGCGAACGGCGCGCTATTCAGTCTCGATCTGGGCAGCATGGCGATGGCGGGAATGGGATCGCACTGGCGGATCGGCGGCAGCGCTGGCACGTTGCACCTGCGCTCCACCGCGCCGGACATGCCCGCGATGGAAGCGCTGACGCTGGCCGGAGCACAGGCAGGGGAACCGATGCGCGATCTTCCCCCACCGCCCGCTCTCGATTGCGCGGCAATCCCGGCGGAACCGCAGCGCTATTCCGCTTACCCCGGTGTGGAAGCATCGCGCGATGCGCTGGTCTCCATCGGCAACCTCTACGAACGTCTGGGCCAGGCCATCCGGAACGATGGGCCGGTCTTTCCCGACTTTGCCCACGCGCTTGCCATGCAGCGCCTGACCGCCGCCATCGATACCGCGCTGATCGCGAACGGAACCTGACACGATAAGGAGAGCCGCCATGGATGCCCCCACACAAGAGATCGCCGCGAACGACAGCGACGTCACCGCCGGTAACGCGATCAGTTACATGAACAACCGCAAGCTGATCCGCACGGAAAGCAGCGTTCTGGTCAGTTCCTCCCCCCTGCTCAGCGAACCGCGTCTGCGCGAATGGATCGCCACCGAAAGCCTGCGCCGCAACGGCAACGATTATCCCCTGCTCTACGGCATGGCGACGATGGTCAAGGCATTGGACGAGACGCGCGATTACGAACGGATCGACGCGTTGATTCAGGCGGAACGCAAGATCAACCCCCAGCTCGACGCATGGTTCGAAGAACGCTTCATCTCCACCTTCACGCTGGGCGATCTCGGCCGCAATCCCGCCGGATCGGTGGGCCGCCTGCTATACGATCATATGGCCGAACTGGGCCTGTCGCCGGAACTGATGCATCAGCGGATGGAAGACCCCAACTGGGCGCCGGAAAGCGATTTCGATTACTTTACCCTGCGCACCGGCCAGACGCACGATCTGGATCACCTGCTGGGTGAAGTCGGGTTCGACGTGATCGCCGAAATCTTTCCCACCGGTCTGCGCACCGGCAACATGTTCGCCCATGTCGGCGCGGAACTGGCGGGGAATTGCTGAGAACCAACACCCTGGTGATCTTCCCCTGGTTCATGCGCTGCATGATGAACTATCCGCAAGCCTGGCCGATGATGTGGCACAATCTCAGCCACGGCTACGAAGTGGGCCAGCAATCCGACATGCTGTTCACGGCGAAGCTGGAAGATGTGTGGCACCTTTCCCCCGCCGAAGCGCGCGATGCGCTGGGTGTGCATGGCTGGAAAGGGGCGAACGACAGCCGCGCCGCCTCTCGCATCTTCGGCGAAGGTTACGAGATCATCTGAACCGCCACGCCACCGGGAATGTTAGTATCCGCTTACATTTGAGTTGACACGCCAGCCCCGCAAATGGTTGTAAACGCGATCCCGGCGGCCCGATGCCATGCGCATGGGCCGCCCGGAAACAGAACGATTACACATTTGGCACAGGATGGAAGAATGGGCAGTTACAACGTTACCGATGGCGTCGTCGATCTCGGCAAGATCAAATTGCCGCTGCCCGATACGGTCAGCCCCGAAGCGCGCGCCTATCTCTGCTTCGATCCCAATCAGGGGCAGCCCGAAGACGCCGCCCCGCTGCCGATGTGGAAGATGCGCGATGCCCTCGCCCCTGCATTCGAAATGCTCAACCAGCAGGCGCAGCAGGCCTATCCCGTCACGATCGAGGAAGTGCAGATTTCGGGGGTGCGCTGCCACCGGGTGCGGCCCATCGATCCGCCCGCAGCCAATGCCAGCAAAGTGCTGATCAACATGCACGGCGGCGGCTTCGTGCTCGGCTCCGGTTCGCTGGTGGAGGCGATCCCCATCGCCAACGAAACGCAGTGCGAAGTAATTTCCATCGATTATCGCCTCGCCCCCGAACATCCTTTCCCTGCCGCTGTGGACGATATCGTTGCGGTCTATCGGACTGTGCTCGATTATCATGCCGCATCGGACATCGCGCTATACGGCTCGTCCGCCGGGGGCATCCTGACCGCGATGGCGGCGATGCGGTTCAAGCAGGAAGGGCTGCCGCTCCCCGGATGCTGCGGCGTGTTCACCGCAGGCGGCGATGTCACGCAACTGGGCGATACCTTCAATTACCTGACGCTGGCGGGTTTCTATGGCCATGTCGGCGCGCCGTTCGACGATCCGCTGTCCGAACGCAAGGTGTTCATCGGCGATGCCGATCCCAACGATCCGCTGGTCGCACCGGTTAAGGGCGATTTATCCGATTTCCCGCCCACGCTGCTGGTTACCGGCACACGCGATGCGGTGCTCAGCTCCTCCGCCATGTTCCATCTCGCCTTGCGCAAGGCGGGCCGCGATGCCGAACTCTATGTGTTCGAAGCGATGGCACACGGTTTCTGGTACAACGTCGCCATGCCGGAATCGCGCGAAGCGATTTCCATCATGGCCCGCTTCTTCGAGAAGCATCTGAAAATCTGACCCATCCGGCGCAAACGCCACCTGCATGCACTATGCAGGTGGCGCACGCCTTTCATCGATGTATCATCAAAGAAATCAGCCTGCACTTTTCCGTAAATTTGGGATTCTTCGTAAACAGTGAATTAAGTAATGCCCCGTCACTATCGATCTTGACCGGACAGCAATTATGCGTAGCATCGTATATGACCGGGGGAATGGCAGTTACACGGTAATATACCGGAACTAGCTACAGACTTAAGATCTGACACAATTACCCCGATCAAGCTGTTTTCTACAGGGGGGTAATTCGATGACATACAATTCCACGATCTGGAAAAGCGCGCTCTATGCTTCGGCGGCCAGCAGCATGGTGTGGCTGGCGCAACCCGCATGGGCCCAGGACAATCCGAATCCGGACGACAAGGCGGAAATCGTCGTCACCGGCACTCTGCTGCGGCAGACCGTCAGTTCTTCTCCCCTGGCCGTGGTCAGCGCGGAGGACATCACCGCCCGCGCGCTCACCAATGCGGCCGAACTGGTCAACACGGTGACGGCCAATTCCGGTTCCGAGGCAGGCACCGACCAGTTGGGCCAGCCGCTGACATCGGGCACCGCCCAGTTCAACTTGCGCAATCTCGGGCTCGGCTCCACGCTGGTCCTGCTCAACAACCGGCGGCAAACGCTGTCCGCCGTGGCCAACAACGATGGCAGCACTTTCGTCGACATCAACTCGCTCGTGCCTCTGATCGCGGTGCAGCGGCTGGAAGTGGTGAAAGACGGCGCGGCCGCGACATACGGTTCGGACGCTGTGGCGGGCGTGGTCAACTTCATCACCCGCAAATCGGTCGACCGGCCTGAAATTTCCGCCCGCGTCAATTTCATCGACGGGGCGCAGCAATACAATCTCGATGGCATTGCCGGTTTCGAAGTCGGCGGCGGCGATCTGGTTCTAGCCGCCTCCTATTACAAGAGCACACGGCTGGCCTCCTACAAGCGCAAGTTCTCGACCGCATCGACATTTGGCCGCCCCGCATGGCACTCGGTCTCCAGCTACGGCATGCCGGGCTCGTACTACGTCCCCAGCCTGGGCGGCTATCGCCCCGATCCGAATTGCACCAACGCGGCCTTCCCCGACAGCTACAAGCTGTCGCCGAACGATTTCTGCCGGTTCGATTTTTCCGGCTATTACGACCTGATCCCGAAGGAAGAACGGATTCAGGTCTTCGGCACGTACAACGCCACGCTGGGCAACGATATCAATCTCAATCTCGAAGCGGCCTACGCCAAGACCAAGAACACCAACACTTCATCGCCCTCGTTCCCCATTCTGGCAGTCTCGCCGACCGTGCCGAGCACGCACCCCGACAATCCGTTCGGCGAAAACGTCACGTTCCGCGGCCGCCTGCTCAATGGCGACTATGGGCCGTCCATCACGCACAACAACTATGATACCCTCCGCCTCGCGGGCGGGCTCGACGGGGCATTGGGCAAAGGCTGGCACTGGTCGGTCAACGCCACCTACAGCCAGCAGACCGCGCTGTATAACAAGCCCGACACGATCAAGAGCAAGCTCGCCAATGCGCTGAACGGCTTGGGCGGGCCAGGCTGTGATCCTGCCACGGGCACGCCCGGCGTCGGCAGCTGCCACTACTTCAATCCGTTCGGATCCGCCTATCTCGGCACCGGAACGGCGAACAGCCCCGAACTGATCCGCAGCCTGATCGGCTATTCCGACATGCACGGCAAATCCACGTTGATGACTGTGGACGGACTGGTTTCGGGCGACCTGTTCCAGCTGGGCGGCGAAACCGTGCAGGCCGCCATCGGCGTCCAGTACCGCCGCAGCACTTTCCGCCATAACTGGGGCGATCTCATCAACGCCGGCGAACTGATTACGCTGGGCCAGGCCCCGGATTTCTCCGGCTCACAGGAAACCTATTCGGTGTTCGGCGAAGTCAAGGTGCCGTTCGGCACTTTTGCCGAAGCGAATTTCTCCGGCCGCTATGAAAAATACAAAGGCAGCTTCGGGCGCTTCACCCCGAAGATTTCGCTGCTGGCCCACCCGATCGACTCGATGACTCTCCGGGCCAGTTGGGGGCAGGCCTTCCGCGCGCCCGGCGTCTACCAGCAGTTCGCCGTGCAATCGGCCCAGCCGGGCGTGACGGATCCGAAAACTGGCGGCTTCGTCTTCGTCAACACGCAGACTTTCGGCAACCGCAATCTCGATCCCGAACGCTCCACCAACTGGAATCTCGGGCTGACTTTCAACCCGGTGCGCAATATCGAACTCAATTTTGACTACTACAATTTCAAGTATAAGCACCTGATCGTTAAGGAAAACCCACAGCCCTTCATCAATCAGGCCTATCTCGACGATCTGGCCGGACTGACCAATACCCCGGCGCAACAGCGCGTCCACCGCGAGATCAACGGCAACCTCCAGCTTGTCGACCTCAATTTCATCAATGCTTCCTCGGTCGAAGTGGAAGGCTTCGACGCCGGGGCACGCGCATGGGTGGAAGGCGGCTTCGGCCGGTTCGAACTGCGCGCCGACTGGTCGCATGTGGTGAAGTACGACATCCGCCTAACCGCCGGTGGCGCTGTGATCGATGGCCTGGGCAGCGTGAACTTCAACAACCTCGGCCACTCAATGCCGCAGGATCGCGTGGAATACGGCCTCAACTGGTCGTTGGGGGCACACAATCTCGATATCCTCGGCCACTATATCAGCGGTTACAAGAACGACCGTCCGGGCATCACCGACACCCGGATCAAGTCGTTCAACACCTACGATATCCAGTATCGCGTCGATCTGGGTGAGGCTGTCGGGCTCGACGGAACCACGCTGTCTGTCGGCGCGATCAACGTGTTCAACAAGCAGCCACCGGTGGCCCAGCTTTTCCTCGGCTTCGATCCGACGGTCCATGATCCGCGCGGGCGCGTGGTTCATGTCGGGCTGAACCAGAAGTTCTGATCCTCCTGCCCCTGTCGACCCACCGGCCGACCGGGGCACTTCCCCACATTTT
>CAYXMY010000083.1:0-12627 GCA_964466155.1 uncultured Caenibius sp.
AAGCCACTGCCATCGCGCATCACATCGCGCTGGGAGACCCTGACCTTTTCATAACCGATCCCGCCAACGAGCGCGAGCGACTGGCTGACCGGCACCGTGACATCGGCGCGAACATGGAAGTCGCTAATGCGCTGGCCGAAATCGGACATATCTTCCCGATACCAGGCTCCCCCGATGCCAAGGCCAACCGGCAGCACATCGTCGGGCTTCACCCCGGCATAAAGCTGCGCCGATTGCTGCGTGCTTTCATCGGCACCCTTGCCGCTGGCAGTAATCGGATAAGCCCCCGGCGAATCCGAGCGGCTGTAACCGAGCCGGTAATTCGCATTGACCGCCACGTCCCCCACATGCGTGGTGAGCGAAGGTCCGGCGTAAACCGAATAAAGGTGAGCAGAATCCTTGCCCACCGTGCTGCCAAGCAGCGATCCCCCATCGTAAGAAGAGGTACGCGTAGCCAGGCCACCTGCTTCGACAGTCAGCATATGCGGGATAACCGCCGCCGATACGCGTGCGAGGCCGCTCAACGTATCGCCGTCTTCGGCGTGCTTGCCCCAACCGAATTGATGTTCGTAACGCAGCGATACCGCACCGGAGGTGTTGCGGCCGTTGATCGAGGCGTCGACGCCTGCTGCAACGCGCGTATAGGTCAGAGTATCGCTATGAGGGGAAAGGTCGGCTGTCAGAACCTGCGCCGCTTCGATATAGGGCGTAATGCTCAGCCGCCGTCCGCCGCTGCGAGGCACACTCGTTTCCGGCATGCTGTCAGTTGAGGCGTCCGCACTGGCCTCGCCTACCCCGGAAGCCGGCATTTCCTGAGCATGAGCGGGAAACGCAATCGCCGAGCCAGCCAAAAGAGCCGGCATCAGCCGCATCACCGACTTAACCATCATGATTCCCCATAACCATAATAGGACCCGAACTTCCGCCCGCTTGGGCTGAAAGTCGTGGCGTTAAGCAGCAATTTGATATCGGAACAGCCCTCCAGCAGATGGCAGGCATCGTCCAGCGCTGTCTGCCCCGTGCTGTCCGCACGGGCGACCAGCACGGTCTGTCCCACATGCTTGGCAAGTTCAGCGGCGGGGGATGCAGCCAGAACGGGCGGCGAATCGAAAATTATCATCCGATGGGGGGCACCCTGCGTCAGCCGTTCGAGAACGGCCCCTGTCCTGCTGCTCGCCAGATATTCGCTGTCGTTGTTCGTCTGATTACCCGCAGGCAGGACGAACAGCCCGGGAATATCGGTGGCGATCACGCAGTCTTCCACCTTGATATCTGGATCGGCCAGAACATCCATGAAGCCCGGCCCCGAATGGAGCCCCAACGTGGACAGAATGGACGGCTTGGCAAAGTCGGCATCGACCAGCAAAACCTCGCTGTCCCGCTCCGCGGCTATCGCCAGCGCGAGATTGACGGCACAGAACGTCTTGCCTTCGCCCGGATGGGGGGAGCAGATCAACACCCGCTGACCGTTAGCCGCCCCTCGCCCTGCGAGCGACGCACGCGCAGTGTCGAGCACCTGGCGCTTCACAATACGAAATTCCTCAAGCAGCCGGCTTACCGCGCCTTCCGGCTGGATCAGCCCCTGATCGCGCAAATGCGCACGATCGACATGCTGAGCCGCACCTGCGAAGCGCACCGGTTCCACTGGCGGAGCAGGCTGCGGCTGCACTTCCGAAGCGGGTGCAGCGGTTGCCGGCATCGGCGCGGATACACCAGCCTGTTCATCCACCACGGGCACGGGCGCATCCTGCTTCGCGGTCTTGCGCGCCAGTTGCCGCGCTCTTGGGCTGGCGCGTCCGGCCCCTGTCGATATCAGCCGTTCCGGCATCGGCGCGGCCTTGAAGCCTTTCAGGTCGAAAGCTTTCGCGGCCCGTTCCAGAAGCGACGATCCCTGGACGGGCTTTTTCGGCGGCGTTGGCGTATTGCTTTGATCCGTCACGTCCCGTTCCTCTACGCCACGCTGCCGCGCTGAATGAATTCCACCGCCAGCAAGATCACGAACATACCACCCAGCGCCGCGCTTGCCGCGATGAATTGCTTGTTGCGCTTGGCCTGTATGCTCCGCGCGGCATCGGTCAGAGCCAGGGAAATCGAGCCCACGACGGACATTCCCATGGCACGTTCCAAATTGTTGGCCGTCGAGAAAGCGGAACGCAATTGCGCCATTGCAAACGCCACGCCAACGCCTGCACCGATCCCAACCACCAGCACCCCAAGCAGCAGCAGCGGCCGGTTCGGCGCCGAAGGGACGCGCGGCGCACTGGGCGGATCGATCACTTCGAACTTGATCGCGTTACGCTCGTTCTCAACCTGTCCACGCAGGCGCAATTCCTCACGATCCTGCAACAGCTTGTCATACTGCTGGCGCAGCACGTCATAATCGCGGCTGATCCGTTGAGCTTCTGCCGCCACACCCGGTTCTTCGGTCTGGTTTGCGGCAATCGCCGTCACTTCCGCCCGCAACGCCGCCTTGCGCGCCTGCAAGGCCTGAATGGTCGCCTGGCGATCCGCGCGGATCGACACCAACGACGCATAGGCCGGATTGGGTGCTCCCGCGTCGCCGCCAGCGGACGCAGCCTGCTTGCGCAGCAATGCGATCTGCTTGTTGGCCGCAATCATATCGGGATGGCTTTCGGTGAGGCCGCGCGCCTTCATTCCCGTAAGTTCCGCTTCCGCCTGAGCCAGCGCGCCGCGCGCGCCGCCCATTTGACCGGCCACGACGAGCGTCTTGGGCGTTCCCGCCAATTGCCCGTCGATCGCAGCCAGCGCGCTCTGCGCGGCGGCGAGATCGGCATCAACATTGCGCATCGCATCGTTGGTCGTGTCGAGCTTCTGCGACAGAGCCTGGGCACCGCCGATCAATTGCGGATGGGCCGCTTCGAATGCGAGCCGCTTCTGCTCCGCCGCTTCCAGATCCTTCTGACGATTGGCCAGTTGCTGATCGAGGAAAGCCAATGTTTCACGCATTTCGCCACGGCTGCCAGCAAGGTTTTCCTCGCGGAAGATGTCGATCATCTTCTGGACAATATCCTGCGCCAGCTTCGCATTTTCGCCATCGGACAGGCTGCCTCGCCCGGAATGGGCGGCAATCTCGAACAGATTGTCCTTTTCGCTTTTGATCTCAATCTGCTTGGCAAGCGCCGCAACCGCGCCTTCCATCTGGCGCGGCGTGGTGATGTCATCGCCCAGCCGCGTGGACCGGATAACCTTTTCGAGATTGGCCGAACTGGTCATCGTTTCGCGCACGCGCTCGATATCGCGCTTGATGCTGCCCGAACCGATGCCGACCTGCTGTGCCAGCACATCTTCCAATTGCACGAAGATGCGCGTCTTCGATTCGTAGGTATTGGGAATCATCGCCACGGCGAGCCAGCCCAGAAGGCACACAACCCAGGCCACCGCCAGCGCCAGCCAGCGCCTGTTCCAGACCGAGTGGAGCGCCCCTAAAAGCTGTTCATAGAGATCGTTCATGCCGTCCGGCCCACCTTAGAACAAGCTTTCGGGAATAATGATTACGTCGCCAGGCATAAGCAGGACATTAGCCTTGCTTTCCCCCTTCTTTAGCAGATCGCCAAGCCGGATCTGATATTCCTTCTGGCGGCCCGCCTCCTTGTCGAAACGGATCAGCTTGGCGCGATTGCCGGCGGCATATTCGCTGAGCCCGCCCACGGCGATCATCGCATCGAGCAGCGTCATATTGGCGCGATAGGGAATCGAAGCCGGTTTTTCTGTGGCGCCGACAATCCGCACCTGCTGGCTGAACGTGCCAGCAAACTTGTTGACGATCACCGAAACCAGCGGATCGTTGATATACTGAGACAATTGCAGGCGAATATCTTCCGCCAGCATGGACGGCGTTTTCCCGACGGCAGGCATATCCGTGACCAACGGCGTGGTGATTCGGCCATCCGGACGCACCTGAACGCTGGCCCCCAGTTCCGGGTTACGCCACACGTGGATGGTCAGTTCATCCAGCGGCCCGATCACGTATTCCTCGCTCGGCCCTTCCTGCATGGCAACGAATTGCGCAGGCGGAAGCTGGCTCCCGCCGGTGGATGCGCACCCGGCAAGCGCCGTGGACGCCAGCGCGGACAGGGCCAGGATTCGGGCGAAACGTGTATTCAACATCTAAGCGCGTCCTTGCGACTTTGCCAAGAAACGTGAGGGTGCAATCACTTACCCCCAATCCGCACGTTCATGGCTCCACCCATCGCTATCGCGAAAAAGAGTGAACATACCGTTAGCCTTCTGCTTCCGAATTCGCCCTTAGGGCGGTGAAATTGCTCCTACGTCCCAAAACGGGACGTAGAGCCACGCCTTATTAAAGCGCTATATCAGGATCTCACGAGCCGGGCCTTGACCGAGAAACATCGCCGGACTGGCACTCGCGCCATAAGCACCGGCACAGAACACCGCGACCAGATCGCCTTCCGCGGCATGCGGCAGCGCAGTCTTGTCAGCCAGACGGTCGAGCGGCGTACACAGGCAGCCGACCACATTCGCCTCCTCCTCCGGAGCCGCATCGAAACGCGATGCTATGGCTACAGGATAATTGCGGCGCACCACGGTTCCGAAATTGCCCGAAGCAGCCAACTGGTGGTGCAAGCCGCCATCGGTGACGAGATAGGTTTCCCCATGACTCACCTTGCGGTCGACAATGCGCGTCAGATAAACGCCCGCTTCCCCCACCAGATATCGCCCCAGTTCGATGCAGAATTCCGTCTCCTGCAACGCGGCAGGCAAGCGGGTGAAACGATCCTGCAATGCAGCCCCGACAGCCTCGATATCCAACGGCACATCCCCCGCGAAATAGGGAATGCCAAAGCCGCCGCCCAGATTGCAATGCGCCAGCGGGAAACCCGCCATATCTGTCAAACGCGCCGCGAGATCGAGCGTATTGGCCTGCGCTTCGATCACGGCGTCGGCGCTCAGGGCCTGGCTTCCGGTGAAGATATGCAAACCCTGCCACTGCGCGCCCGCAGCAACGATTTCACGGATCAGGGCCGGAACGCGTTCCGCGTCGACGCCGAAGGGCTTGGCCCCGCCGCCCATCTTCATCCCCGATCCACGCAATTCGAAATCGGGATTCACCCGCACCGCAAGCCGGGGCCGCCTGCCCAGACGATCCGCAATCGCCAGCGCACGGCGCGCCTCGCCTTCGGATTCGAGATTGAGCGTTATCCCCGCAGCAATCGCGTTTTCCAGTTCCGCATCGCGCTTTCCCGGTCCGGCGAAGCTCACCCGCATGGGGTCGATACCTGCCGCCAGCACCAGAGCCAGTTCCCCGCCTGAGGCGATATCGAACCCATCGACCAGCCCGTTCATTTCTTCCAGAATGGGCTGAAACGGATTGGCCTTGATGGCATAGTGGAGCGCGAGCCGATCCGGCATTGCCGCCCGCAGTGCTGCCACTCTCCGCCGCAGCAGATCGCGCGAATAGACGAACAGGGGCGTGCCGCCCGCCCGTTCGACCAACGCGCTGGCGGGAATGCCGCCTATCGCCAGTTCTCCGTAGATGGCTTCAAAGCCAGCGGGAATGGGGCCAAGCGGCTTCATGCCCCCAACTCCGCCACCAATGCCGCACGGTCGATCTTGCCATTGGGATTGAGCGGCATCGCCGTGCGCCAATGAATCTGTTGCGGACGCATGAAATTGGGCAGTTCCTTTGTCAGCAGAACCGGCAAAGCCTGTTCCGCATCGTCTGTTCCCGGCACCGCACGCACCACCAGATGCACCGCTTGCCCCAGGCGTGGATCGGGGACACCGATGGCCACCGCTTCGGCCACCAGCCCGGTGGCGCGCGCTGCATCCTCCACTTCCTGCGGGCTGATCCGGTTGCCAGCGCTCTTGATCATCGCATCGCGCCGGCCGACGAAATAGAGCAATCCTTCCCCATCGCGGCGCACCCTGTCGCCCGACCAGACGGCCATACCGCCATAAGTGGAATGCGCTGGGGCGGGACGAAACCGTTCCGCGGTCCGCTGCGCATCCTGCCAATATCCGAGGCCAACCAGCGGCCCGCAATGGACCAGTTCCCCTTCTTCATCCGGTTGCGCCTCGTCCCCATTGTCGGCAATCACCAGCACTTCGGCGAAAGGAATTGCCCGCCCCATGGAAGTGGGATGGCTATCGACCAGCGACGGATCGAGATAAGTGGAACGGAAGGCTTCCGTCAGGCCATACATGGGGAACACCTGTGCAGCGGGAAACATCGCCCGCAAACGCTGGACCAGATCCACCGTCAACGCACCGCCGCTGTTGGTCAACCGCCGCATGGATGCCGCCGCATCGTCCGGCCAAGCCTGCTCCACCAGTTGCACCCACAGCGGCGGCACGGCCGCCAGGGTGGTGACCGAATGCCTTGCGCAGGCCTTGATGACATCGCGCGGCGTCAGATAATCGAGCGGCACGACCGAAGCCCCCGCACGCCAGGCGGACAGCAGTTGATTCTGCCCGTAATCGAAGGACAGCGGTAAAACGCCCAGCACCACATCGTCGCTTTCAAGCCCGAGATAATGCGCCACGCTGACAGCACCCAGCCACAGATTGGCATGGCTCAGCATAACCCCCTTCGGCCGCCCGGTGGAACCGCTGGTATAGAGCAGCGCAACGAGATCGGCGGGATCGTGATCCGAAGGCGCCAATCCTTCCCCGATGGCATCGACTTGCGCCCAGACCGCCTGTTCTTCGATTAGATGGCAAGTTTGGGGAATATCCCCCTCCTCTAACGAGGCAAGGCGGGCGGCATTGCCAATAAGCAGCGATGCGCCGCTATCGGCCAGAATATGCGCAACCTGCCCGTGCTTGAGCAGAGGATTGATCGGCACATAGACCAGCCCGGCCCGGGCCGCCGCCAGCGGCAGCAGGCAGGTCAATTCCCCTTTTGCGGCCCAACTGGCAATGCGCGCGCCCTTCTCCGGCACCGCCGCCTGCAACCATGCCGCCAATCCCGCTATACGTTCTCTTAAGTCGTGATAGGTAAGCGTCCGGTCCCGCAGGATCAGCGCAGGCATATCGGCCGCACCGAATTCAGCGAGATGATCGATCGGCCTGGCCACAGGATCGAGCGCAACAGTCATGGGGCTGAACAGGCTCCGGTAAAGAAAGCGAAAACGGTGATTGCGGTCAGCTATCACGAGAACATGGACGTGCTGCAAGAGGCAAAGCTCGCCTCCAGCGGCCCGTTCGATACCTCGGAATGGTTTAAATTTCTTCCCGATGATCCCGAAAACAGGAAATTGCTTGGCCTCGCAAGCGGGGATGGCGGCCTTGTCGCGCTGCCTTTCATCGAAAAAGGGCGCCATCGGCTCGATGCACTGACCAATTGGTATGCCTTTAGCTGGCGCCCACTGGCGTCGGAAGGCGCGGACCAAAGCGCTCTTCTCACCAGCCTCGCCCGCGATCTCAGGCACCGGGTGCGGCGCGTTGTCATGGCCCCCCTCCCCGATGAGGATGGCAGCGCGACCCGGCTGGAACAGGCCTTTCGCAAGGCTGGCTGGTTCGTTCATCGCACGCGGTGCGATTCCAACCATATCCTGCCCATCGGCGGGCGCAGCTTCGCCGAATATCTCACCTCGCGCCCCGGCATGTTGCGCACGACGATAGCGCGCAAAGCCAAGAAATTATCCATCGAGATAGATAATATTTTTCATGAAGATACATGGGATATCTATCAGAGAATTTATAATGAAAGCTGGAAGCCCGAAGAAGGCGATCCGGAGTTTCTGAAAGACTTTGCCCGGCGGGAAAGCACGGCGGGGCACTTGCGATTGGGCATCGCCTCCTACAACGGCGAACCGGTCGCGGTGCAATTCTGGACGGTCGAAAATGGGGCTGCCTATATTCACAAGCTCGCCCACTTGCCCGAATCGAAACATTTGTCGGCCGGGACCATTCTGACGGCTGCCCTGCTTGAACACGTGATAGATCGGGACAGGGTTCAACTGGTCGATTTCGGCACCGGCAACGACCGCTACAAGGCTGACTGGATGGAAGACATTAGACCGCGGTTCCAGCTCGACTGTCACAACCCCGCTCGTGTTGCCTGTTGGCCGCACATCGCCCGCGCCTTGTTCCGACGGGTTGCAAGCCGCAAGCCCGCTGGTTAGGGGGCGTTAGAAGGGGGACTTATGGATCATATTCACACCGGTTCCAGTTCATCGGAAGACAGCGCGGCAGGCATACCGGCGCTGCAGGGAAGCGCGAGCGACGCCATCCTGCGGCGCGTATTTTCGGATGCGCTCGGCATCGATGCCGATACGGTCGCCGGGTTCACCGCCGATACCGGGCTGTTCGGCCATCTGCCCGAACTCGATTCCATGGCCGTCGCCACGCTGTTAACCGAAATTGAAGACCGCTTCGACATTGTGATCGACGATGACGAAGTCGATGGCGAGTTGCTCGAAACCTATGGCGCACTGCTCGCCTTTGTCGATGCGAAGCGCACGCAAAGCTGACAAAGCACAATGATTGCATCCTGGCCTTGCCCGCTTGCCGGGGGCACCGCTCAGGAAGAACTGGCGATTGCCTTCGACAAGGGCCGAACGCACCGTCTTTTGATCCTGCTGGCCCTGTTCGATGAAGGCAACAAGCTGCGGCGCCTGACGCTGGATATCATGCGCCGTCTCGACCTTGGGGGTATCGACAGTTTTCTGCCCGATCTGCCGGGTTGCAACGAAAGCATGCAAAGGCTGGATCAACAAAGTCTCGCGCAATGGCGCGACGCCGCACAAGTCGCCGCCAGACACTTTCACGCCACCCATCTCCTTACCATCCGAGCCGCAGCCATACTGGCCCCGCCCAATTTGCCAGGTTGGCGCTATGCCCCGGCCGCGGGCAGCAACATTCTGCGCACCATGCTCCGCGCCGCACAGATCGCCGCTCGGGAAGCCGGACGCGAAGCGACACTGGCAAACCTTGCCGAAGCGGGCTGCAAGAACGGCATCGATCTTGCCGGTTATCGGATCGGCCCACAATTGTTCACCGATCTGGAACAAGCCCGGCTGGCCGATGAGCCGCATCTCAGCGATATCCCGCAGGACATGCTAGGTGAAAGCGGCCTATGGCTGCGCGCCGAGCCCGGAGAATCCAAAGCGCAGGCTGACAGGCTGGCGAATATCCTGATCGCAGGGCTCCACGCATGAAGCGGGAACATCTGTCCTTCGCTTGTGAAAGCGAACACCTCATAGGAACGCTCGATCATGCCCCCGGTACGACCGGACTGCTGATCGTTTCAGGCGGCAACGAGACACGAGCAGGCGCATTTTCCGGGCAAGCCCAGCTTGCGGCGCGGATCGCGAATGCGGGATATCCAGTGTTCCGCTTCGACCGCCGCGGCGTGGGTGATAGCACGGGTGAAAACACCAGCTTTCGTCATAGCGAACTTGATATTCATACCGCAACTTCCTGTTTTCGCGAGAACTCACCACAAGTACAGCGAATTATCGGATTCGGCATTTGTGATGCGGCAACCGCTCTCGTTCTGGCTGGGGGGGCAGGGTTCGATGCGCTCATTCTCGCCAATCCATGGGTGCTCGATGAAGCGGATGCTGCTGCGCCCCCGCCGCCCGCCGCCATCCGTGCCCGCTATTGGGAAAAGCTGCGCAACCCGGCGGAATGGCGGCGCTTCCTCACCGGCGATATAACTCCCGGCAAGCTTGCGCGCGGCCTTATCGCGGCTGCTCGCCCATCGGGTAAAACGGAAACCGCTCTTGCCGCTGAATTGCGCGCCGGAATCGCCCGCTTCGGCAAGCCGGTCCATATCCTCCTCGCCGAGCGGGACCGGACGGCCCAGATCTTCGAAGCCAACTGGAAGCGGAACGATCCGCGCATTGCCCGTTGCCCCGATGCCAGCCATGCCTTTGCCGAAGAAGATTCACAGAAATGGCTGGATAACCAGATCCTTACAGCGATTACCGAACAAACAGGCTGACCAGCTCCACGTGGGTTGACCAGCGAAATTGCCCTACTGGACACAACTCGGCCAAGCGATAGCCCGCATCCGCCAGCATCCGCGCATCGCGCGCCCAACTGATCGGATTGCAACTGACATAAACGATCCGTTCCACCGTACTTTCCGCCAGCGCTTTCACCTGCTCGCGCGCACCGGCACGCGGCGGATCGAGCAACACCGCGTCGAACCGGTTGAGTTCGTCAGGCTGCAACGGATTGCGGAACAGGTCGCGATGCATGGCGTGGACCGGGCTTTGCGAACGCCCAGCGGCGGCCTTGCAATTGAGATGCGCATCCTGCGCGGCTTCGACCGCCAGCACCTTGGCCGGGCCTGCCAGCGCAAAAGCGAAAGTGCCAAGGCCGGAGAAGAGATCGGCAATCGTTCGCGCACCTTGCAGCCACTCGCGCGCGGCGGAGGCCAATACGCGTTCGCCATCCAGCGTCGCCTGCAGAAACGCGCCCGATGGCAACCCGACCGGCACACCCGAAAGGGAGACAGTCACCGGCTCCGGCTCCCACATCGCTTCCGGCCCATAGCCCTGATCGAGCGTCAGCCGCGCCAGTTTCCAATCGCGTGCGAAATCGAGCAGTGCTTCGGTCTGGGCCAACCCATCCAGCGTCAGCCCCTTGATCCCCATGTCGACGCCCTGATCGGTCAGCGTCAGCGTGATATCGAGCGCGTATTTGCCCTTCCGCGCCTTCAGCAACATTTGCAGCGGCGCGATCAGCGCGAACAGTTCAGGCGCAAGTACCGGGCATTCCTTCAACCCGACAATCCGGTGCGAACCCGCTTCGCGAAAACCGATCAACGGCCCGCCACCGCCATTGACGGCGTGCAAGGTTGCCCGGCGGCGGCTGTGGGGCGGAGACAGATGGGCAGGATGCACCGTTTGCGCCGCGATGCCCTGCCCTTCGGCGGCAAAGACCACTCGCTCGGTCACGAACTGGCTGAGCGCGGCATCATCGGCCTGCTGCAACTCGCATCCGCCACAGGCGCCGAAATGGCGGCAAGGCGGTTCAACGCGATGCGGACCGGGGACGATTGCACCATCGCCAGCGATCCGGTCACCGGGCACGGCGCCAGGCACATGCCGTCCGTCGGCAGTAACACCGTCACCCTTGGCCGCAATGCGGACGATTTCTTCACTATCGCTCATGACAAAGCTCTTAAAGGCAGGTTGCATAGGCGGCCGGTATCTGCCCGGCCAGATCGGTTGCGCGAAACACCGGGCCAGCGCGGCGCGCGGCTTCGCCATGGAGCCAGACGGCTTCGCATGCGGCGGTAAAAGGGTCTGTTCCGCCAGCAAGACGGCTGACCAAGAGGCCCGCCAACACATCCCCCGTGCCCGCGACCGACAGCCAGCTCGGCGCAGGACGGGCGAGGGCCATGCGCCCATCGGGCGCGGCGATCACCGTATTCGGCCCCTTGCCGACAATAACCAGGCCGCTCTTCCGCGCGAGTGCCGCGACCGCGGGCAATTTGACCGTTTCCCCAATGCCGTAGGCAGCCAGCAACTGCGCGAGTTCGCCTTCATGCGGAGTGGCGACAGCCGTTCCTTCCCGCCCCTCCATCATCTCAGGTGCGAGCATGACCAGCGCATCGGCATCGAGCACGAGCGCACCGCTCCGGCCCAATACCGCGTGTAACCGTTCACGCATTGCGGCGGAGCGGCCCAACCCAGACCCAATCAAGACTGCATCGATCCGGCGATCCCCCAGCGCCTCGGCCAGAGGCCTGTCGTCCATCACCAGCTCCGGCGGACACATTACGGGAGAATGCCCGGCCAGCAATTTCACATACCCCGCCCCGCCATGCATGGCGGCCCCGCAGGCGAGCAGTGCCGCACCAGGCATGGCGCCTGCCACGACCACAGCCAACCCGCGTGTATATTTGTGCGCGTCCGCCGCCGGAGCGGTCAAATGCGGCTTGCCGATCAACCTCGCCGCGCCTTCCACAGGAGCGATGCCAATCGGCACGAGCCTACGCTCCCCCATGGTTTGCGCCGCCGGCATCAGCCAGTGCGCATATTTCCAGGCGCCCAGCGCCAGCGTACAATCGAAAAGCGGAAGCCCCCGGTTAAGCGGCGTTCCCACATCGCTGTCGATCCCGCTCGGCATATCTATGGCGATGCGGTGCATATGCGTCGCCGCAAGATCGGTGAGCAAATCGAAAGCTTCGGGCGTCAAGGGACGGCTGAGGCCGCTGCCGAACAGGCAATCGACCAAGATCTCGCCCTGTGGCCGCGCGCTGCCTGGCAGCACATCGCCGCTATAGGCCGCCCGCGCGGCGCGCGCTGCATCGGTGGCCGGTTCGTAGGGTGCAACGAGCGAAACCGCGCCGCCGCGCTGACGCAGGCTTTCGGCGAGGACATAACCATCGCCGCCATTGTTGCCGGGGCCGCAAAGCACCGTAACGGACCGCCCGCCCGCAATGCGCCAGACGTAATCCGCTGCACCGCGCCCGGCCAAATCCATCAGCGATTCCACCGATGCCCCGGCATCGATTAGCGCCTGTTCGGCCGCGCGCATCTGCGCAACCGTCAGAATCTGGTCAGGGTTTGTCGGCATGGTTCATCGCGGTCGCCGGAAACTGGTAGCGATCCGCATCGACCGTGACATTCAGGATATTGTTTGCAAACGCGACCGTAGCGGGCTTCATCCCATCTGCGGGAGCCA
>CAYXMY010000084.1:0-12524 GCA_964466155.1 uncultured Caenibius sp.
GAGGATGCGCCGGTCCGCACGCCGGTGGCGGACTCTTTCGGCCCCGCGCCGGTGTTCGACGTGGCGATCACGCCCAACCGCCCCGATTGCATGGGCGTGTACGGAATCGCGCGCGATCTGGCGGCGGCGGGCCTTGGCGCGTTGAAACCGCTCGCCATTGCGCCGGTGGCGGGCAGCTTCGCCTGCCCGGTGGCGATCCGCACCGACGATGCCGAAGGCTGCCCGGCGTTCTATGGCCGTGTGGTGCGCGGCGTCACCAACGGGGCTTCGCCCGAATGGATGCAGGATGCCCTGCGTGCGGCGGGCCAACGGCCGATTTCGGCGCTGGTCGATATTACCAACTATGTGATGCTGGCATTCGGCCGCCCGGCCCATGCCTATGACCTTGCCAAGCTGACCGGCGCCGTGGTGGCGCGCCGCGCGGCGGATGGCGAGGAGCTGCTGGCGCTCAACGAAAAGACGTACACGCTCGACAGCGAAATGACCGTGATCGCGGACGATGCCCGCGCGTTGGGCATTGGCGGGATCATGGGCGGCGAAGGTTCCGGCTGTTCGGAAGCCACGCGCGACGTCCTGCTCGAAGTGGCCTATTTCGATCCCGAACGGATCGGCGCAACCGGGCGCAAGCTCGGGCTGGCCAGCGATTCGCGCAGCCGCTTCGAACGTGGGGTCGATCCGGCCTTCATGGATCGGGCGCTCGACATGCTGACCGGGCTGGTGCTGGAAATCTGCGGCGGCGAAGCGTCGGAAGCGGCGCGGGCGGGTGAGCCGCCGCTGGCCGCGAAGACCGTGGCCTACGATCCGGCGCTGGCTGAAACGCTGGGCGGCGTGGCGATCCAGGCGGAGGAGCAGAAGCGCATCCTCTCCGCGCTCGGCTTTGTGGCGGATGGCGCGTGGCAAGTCGCGGTGCCGACATGGCGGCCCGATGTGGACGGCGCGCCCGATCTCGTCGAGGAAGTCGTCCGCATCCACGGGCTGGACAATATCGCCAGCGTCGCCCTGCCGCGCGCCGATGGCGTGGCGCAGCCGACCGCCACCCCCGCTCAGAAACTCGAACGCCGCCTGCGACGCGCTGCTGCCGCACGCGGGCTGAACGAAGCGATCACCTGGTCGTTCATTTCTGAACGGGAAGCGGATGCCGTCGGCGGTGGGCGCTGGGTGCTTGAAAACCCGATCAGCGAAGATCTCAAGGTCATGCGGCCTTCGCTGCTGCCGGGCTTGCTCTCCGCCGTGCGCCGCAATCTCGATCGGGGGGCGACTTCGATGCGCCTGTTCGAGATAGGACGGCGCTATCTTGCGGATGGGGAGCATCCCTCGCTCGTCCTCGTTCTGGCGGGTGAGCGTGAGCCGCGCGGCTGGGCGATGGGCAAGGGGCGCGCTTTCGACGCGTTCGACGCCAAGGCGATCTGTCTCGACCTGCTGCGCGAAGCCGGTGCGCCGGTCGACAATCTGATGGTGATGGGCGAGGCAGGCGAATTCTATCATCCCGGCCAGTCGGCGACCTTGCGTCTCGGCCCCAAGAACCGGATCGCCAGCTTCGGCATGCTTCACCCGCGCACGCTGGCCGCGTTCGACATCGATGTGCCGGTGGTTGCGGCTGGCATTCATCTCGATGCGCTGCCGTCCAAGAAGGGCGGCTTTGCCCGCACGGCCTATGCCCCGCCCGCGCTGCAGGCGCTGACGCGCGATTTCGCGTTCCTCGTCGATGCCGCGCTTCCGGCGGGCGATCTGCTGCGCAGCGTGAAAGGCGCGGACAAAGGGAATATCGTCGATGCCCGCGTGTTCGACGATTTCCGTGGGGCAGGCGTGCCCGAAGGCAAGAAATCGCTCGCCATCGAAGTGACGCTGCAACCCGGCGCGAAGAGCTATGTCGACGAAGAGCTGAAAGCGATTGCCGACAAGATCGTGGCGGCTGCCGTCAAGCTTGGGGCGGAATTACGGGGGTAGGGAATGGGGGCCGAAGCCCGCTTTCAATAGCTTCCAACCCCCCGATCCATCGGTTCCCCGAACGCCGGTTCGGTGCGGGAAGGGCTGCTTTCGGCATATCCGCCTTGCGCTTCCGTGCGATAGGCGCGTTCGATGTTCTGGCGGTCGCGTTCCCGCGATGCACGCGCCGCTTCGTCCACGCTGGCGTTGATTTTCGGGATGGCGACGACGGTTGCGCTGGCAAGTTCATCCTGAATGGCGGAAAACGCGAAGTCGCGCTTTTCCAGGGCGGCATCGATCTGTTCCTCCATCGCCGCGCGATAAAGCGCAACCGCTTGCGGGTTTTCCGCCATGTTGGCGGCAATCCGTTCCTTGCGGCTGCCTTCTGACGGCGCGACCGTGACGGTCACGCGCGATTGCTTTTCGCCTGCCTCTTCGACCTGGGCGATCAGATCGATGGCGGCGCTTTGCGTTCCGGCATCGCGCAATGTCCAGCGGATCGCGTCATTGCCGAGCGGGAGCCCCTTGCCGCCCACGGCACTATTGCCGAACACGAAAAGCGGTGGTTCGGTATCGAGAAGCACCTTGTAAACTTCGCTTTTGGTCATGGGATAAGTCGTGCCTGAGCCGCCCATTCCGCATGCGCCGAGCAGGATGAGAAAGCCCGGTATCAGGCCCAGGCCGAGCCGGGACATGCAGCGCAGGATCATTGTCCGCCCCGGCCGGTGTCCATGGGTTTGCCGTAAGCGGGATCGAACGTGCCGCGATCCGCGTCCTGCCGTTCCGCTTCGCGCAGACGGGCGCTTTCAGTGGCATCCATACTCGGCCGGTCATCCACGCGGAAGCGGAGCGAGCCGCTTTCCAGTCCGCTACGCTGGACGGAGCAGACCTTGTCCAAATTGCGCGGCTGGGGGATGCGCTCGACATCGTAAGGCCGGTCCGCCATTGCCGCGTCGATCAGTTCCTGCACGGCGGGGCGCAGGGGCTGGTTGATCGCCGGGCGGGGGTAGCTCTTCGTCCCGTCGTAAGGTTCGCCCCCGGCGGGATCGGGCGGCACTTCGATGGTGGCGCGGGTCTTGGCCGGGTCCAGTGCGGTCAGCCGCACGGTGAAGCGCAGCATGGGTTGCCCGCTGCTGGTGACGCGCCAGGTGACGGCTTCGTTCTTCTGCCCGCTCTGTTCGAAATGGATCAGGATGCCGCATTGCCGGGCCAGACGAAAACCGTCGATGTCCGCGGCCGCCAGCCGGTCGTAAGCTTCGGCCAGCGGGATGTTATACACCCCCTGTTCCAGCTTGTGGTTACACCCGGCCGCCAGCAGCAGCGGGGCGATGATCCATGCGCGCGATAGTGCCATATGACCCCCGATTTGCGTCAGACTGGCATAGACCGGGTTAAGGGTTTGTATAAAGTACCGGCCGGTTGGTGATGGACGGATGCGGTTATCGGGGCTAACCGCCCGCGCCATGAGCAATGCCGCACTTTCCAATCGCCGCACTTTCGCGATCATCTCGCACCCTGACGCGGGCAAGACGACGCTGACCGAAAAGCTCCTGCTGCAGGGCGGGGCGATTCATCTGGCGGGCGAAGTGAAGGCGCGCGGCCAGGCGCGGCGCGCCCGGTCGGACTGGATGAAGATCGAGCAGCAGCGCGGCATTTCCGTCACCAGCTCGGTGATGACGTTCGAAAAGGACGGGATCACTTTCAACCTGCTCGATACGCCGGGGCACGAGGATTTCTCCGAAGACACGTATCGCACGCTGACGGCGGTCGATTCCGCGATCATGGTGATCGATGCGGCCAAGGGGATCGAGCCGCAGACGCGCAAGCTGTTCGAAGTCTGCCGCCTGCGTTCCGTCCCGATCATCACGTTTGTCAACAAGGTCGACCGTGAAGGGCGCAGCCCGTTCGAAACGCTGGACGAAGTGGCCGATGCGCTGGCGCTGGACGTGTCGCCGCAAAGCTGGCCGGTGGGCATGGGCGGCCTGTTCGAAGGCATTCTCGATTTCGCCAGCGGTGCGGTCAGCCGTCCGGAGGGGGATAGCCGCGAATTTCTCGGTCTGCGCGAAGATGCTCCCACTTTGCCCGATGACATCGCCGAAGAAGCGGAACTGGCGCGGGCCGGTTACCCCGAATTCGACCTCGAAGCCTATCGCCACGGTGATTTGACGCCGGTGTTCTTCGGTTCCGCGCTCAAGAACTTCGGCGTGACCGAACTGATCGATGCGATTGCCCGCTTCGCGCCGCCGCCGCGCCCGCAGCCGAGCGAGGAAGGCACTATCGGCCCGGACCGCAACGAAGTGACCGGTTTCATCTTCAAGGTCCAGGCCAACATGGACCCCCAGCACCGCGACCGGATCGCGTTCATGCGGATGGTTTCAGGCACCTTCAAGCGCGGGATGAAGCTGACGCCATCCGGGCTGGGCAAGCCGATTGCGGTTCATTCGCCGATCCTGTTCTTCGCGCAGGACCGTGAAATCGCCGACACGGCGGAAGCGGGCGATATCATCGGCATACCCAACCACGGCACTTTGCGGGTGGGCGACACGCTGAGCGAGAAGAACACCGTGCGCTTCACCGGCCTGCCCAATTTCGCGCCGGAAATCCTGCGCCGTGTCGCGCTGAAGGACCCGACCAAGACCAAGCAGTTGCGCAAGGCGCTGGACGATCTGTCCGAGGAAGGGGTGATCCAGGTGTTCTATCCCGAACTCGGCGGGCAATGGATCGTCGGCGTGGTCGGCCAGCTTCAGCTCGATGTGCTCGTGTCGCGGCTGGAGGCGGAATACAAGGTCGAAGCCGGGCTGGAAGCCGCACCGTTCGACACCGCGCGCTGGCTCAAGGGCGATGACAGGGTGATCGATGCCTTTGCCCAGTTCAACCGTGCCAATCTGGCGAAGGATCGCGATGGCGATCCGGTATTCCTCGCCCGTTCCGCCTGGGATGTCGGCTATCAGCAGGAAAAAAATCCCGAAATCGCCTTCAATGCGACGAAGGAACGTTGAAGGCTTGCGGGGATGAACTTACCTCCATCCCGTGCAACTGACTTTCGCCAGCTACAACATCCGTAAATCGGTCGGGCTGGATCGCCGCCGCGATCCCGAACGGATCGTTGCCGTTCTCAACGAGATCGGGGCCGATGTCATCGCCTTGCAGGAAGCGGACCGCCGCTTCGGCCAGCGGCCTACGACGCTGCCGCGCGGCCTGCTGGAGGAGCATCACTGGCAGATCGCCCCGGTGGCGCTGCGTCCGCAGAGCATTGGCTGGCACGGCAATGCGCTGCTGGTGCGGCGGGGGATCGATATTCTCGACGCGCAGCCGCTCGACCTGCCGACGCTGGAGCCGCGCGGTGCGGTCCGCGTCGATCTGGCGGCGGGTGGCGAACGTGTGCGTGTGGTCGGCATGCATCTCGATCTGTCGGGCCTGCGCCGCCGCCATCAGGTGCAGTCCATTCTCGGCCAGATCGAGGCCTGCGCAGACCGGTGCCCGACCGTGCTGATGGGCGATTTCAACGAATGGTCGCTACGCGGCGGGGCCTTGCGCGCGTTTGACGGTGATTGGCGGGTGCTGGCGCCGGGGCGCAGCTTTCCCTCGCGCCAGCCCGTCGCGCAACTCGACCGCATCGTCGTCTCGCCCGACTGGCGCTGCGACGGGCAAGGCGTGCACCACAGCGCACTGGCCGCGCGCGGATCGGATCATCTGCCCGTCTGGGCGCGCCTCGCGCTCTAGGCTGCCCAAAATTTAGGCAGATGCCCGCATCGCAGGCGGGGCTGCTGCTGCGTGGATAGGCACGCGCTGCTTCCCCGCGCCGAATTTTCAGCCATTTGCGAAATTGGCACGCCCCTTGCTTGGCATGAATGTCGCCGGCGCTTTCCGGCTAGTTAGCAGGGGTCAAGGATGAAATTCATCATTGCCATCATCAAACCGTTCAAGCTCGACGAGGTGCGCGATGCGCTCGGCACCGTCGGCGTTGCCGGAATGACCGTCTCCGAAGTCAAGGGCTTCGGCCGCCAGAAGGGGCAGACGGAGATTTACCGTGGCGCGGAATATTCCACGAATATGCTGCCCAAGGTGAAGCTCGAAATCGCCACTTCCGATGCACTCGCGCCGCAAGTGGTCGAAGCGATCCAGCAGGCCGGCAGCACGGGGGCGATCGGCGACGGCAAGATCTTCGTGTTCGACCTTGCCTCGGCCACACGCATTCGGACCGGCGAAACCGGCGATATGGCGCTGTGAGCGGCGCATCTCTCTTGAGGGGTAATCCCATGATCCGCAAGTATCTGGGCGGGGCCGGGGCGCTGGGTGCGTCGCTGTTCGCCGCCACTTCCACCTGGGCGCAGGACGCCGCTGCTGCCGTTCCGGCCGCTGCCGCCGCCGTGCCCAATCCGGGCAACAATGCCTGGATGATGACTTCCACCATCCTCGTCCTGATGATGATCCTGCCGGGCCTCGCACTGTTCTACGGCGGCATGGTCCGCTCCAAGAACATGCTTTCGACCATGACCCAGGTGGGCGCGGTCGCCGCGCTGGCCATGCTGGTGTGGGTGACTTGGGGTTACGGCCTCGCCTTCGGCCCGGAAGCCAACCGGTTTATCAGCTGGGGCAAGTTCTTCCTCGCCGGGGTGACGCCGGATTCGACCGTCCCCACCTTCACCAAGGAAGTCATTTCCGAATATGTCTTCATTTCCTTCCAGATGACCTTCGCGGCCATTACCGCGGCGCTCGTCCTCGGCGCCGTGGTGGAGCGGATGAAGTTTTCGGCGGTGATGGTCTTCATGGTGGTGTGGCTCACCATCGTCTATTTCCCCATCGCCCACATGGTGTGGGAAGGGCACGGGGTGTTTTTCTCGCTCGGCGCGCTCGATTTCGCGGGCGGCACCGTGGTCCACATCAACGCGGGCGTTTCGGCGCTGGTCGCGGCTTTGATGCTGGGCAAGCGCCGCGGTTTCCCGACCGAGCCGATGCCGCCGCACAGCCTGACGCTGACCATGGTCGGCACCGGCCTGCTGTGGGTGGGCTGGTTCGGTTTCAACGCCGGTTCGGCGCTTGAGGCGAACGGCTCGGCGGCGCTCGCCATGATCAACACTTTCGTCGCCACAGCGGCGGGCGGCCTCGCCTGGATGGCGGTCGAACGGCTCAGGGGGCACAAGGCTTCGGCGCTGGGCTTCTGCTCGGGCGTGATCGCGGGCCTTGTCGCGGTGACCCCGGCGGCTGGCAACTCGGGTCCGTTCGGCGCCATTGTCCTAGCCGCCATCGCCTCGCTTATCTGCTACTTCGCGGTGACCAAGCTCAAGCCCGCTCTCGGCTACGACGATTCGCTCGATGCGTTCGGTATCCACGGCGTGGGCGGCATGATCGGCGCGATCGGCACCGGCATCGTCTATGCGCCGATGTTCGGCGGGCCGGGTGGGGCGGACTTCGCCATCGGCCACCAGCTCCTGATCCAGCTTTTCACCGTGGTAGCGACCATCGTGGTCTCTTCTGTCGGCACGGTTATCGCGATCACGGTCGCCAAGGCGCTCACCGGCCTGCGCGTCAGCCCCGAAGTCGAAGTCGAAGGGCTCGACATCGGCGAACATGGGGAGCGCGCCTACAACTGACCGTTTCAGCTTGGTGGGGCCGGGGGCCTTCTCTCCTCCCCGGCTTCACCTACCGCCGTTCCTCCTGCGAACGACACCTCCATGGGCCGAAGCATCCTGCTTCGGCCCACTTTTTATGTCTCGCCCGCGCAAGATGATTCGGCTTTTGAGACACATAGCGTGCGGGTGATTCACCCTCATCCCCACCGCCGCATCGCTCTGCCGCCGTGGCGCCATTCCCCTTTTTCGTATGTTGCAAAAGCGCAACGCCTCGCTGCCGACTGCCCTGAGCGGCGACCGGCGCGCGCCTCGCGATTCCCCGGCCCCGCTGCCCTGAGCAACGGCGGCAGACGGGCGGAGATCTAGGAAAACCGTGGGTTTCCATGTCTGGCGCCTGCGCCGTTCAGCGCCAATCGCCGATTTATTCCGCCTGTGGGCGCATTTTTTGCTGCCGAAACATTCGATTGGAAATGGACATCGGTGCTATCTCCCTCTATGGCAAACCCTAATCGGACCGCCACCGGCATGAAATATGTCGGGTATGGCGGGTGCGAGAATGTTTTTACGCCATTCAAAAGAATGGCGGGAACGCTATGCACGTCCCTGTGTTGTTTGGGGGCTTGTTAATGAGGGAGCTATTCTAATGAATCGCAGAGTGCAGCATTTGCTGAGCGCTGGTGCTTCGGTACTGGCAATCGGCGTTGGCGCCGTCGCGGCACACGCGGCGACACCGGTTGTCTCGTCCGGCACCACCGAAACCGCTACTGGTGGTTCGGCTGGTCAATGGGCGAATACGTATATCCTGACGGATACTGACACCGCCACGCCGTATCCCGATACGAAGCAAACCGGTGTCATCACCACTGGTCTCCCCAGCGATGTTGGGGCGCAGAATGCTGGCGTGAACAGCGTAGCGAATGGCCGGATGTACTTCACGGGTTCGCTGACCGGCACTGCCGACGCGACCGTCAACAATCTGGCTTCGTTCACTGTGAAGGCTGGCGCTTCGGCTGCTCCGACCACGGGTGTCGCAACGGCTAATGCCGGTATCGCTGGGGCTCCGGCGATCTGGCAGGATTACACTGCTGCTGGTGATCTCAATGTTGTGCTGAACAACAGTGGTTCGCTTGCGGTCGGGACGGATGCTTCCGCGACTAGCGTCGATGCTGCGGCTGTTGCTAATTCGCTGGTGTTGGTTCCCGGCATCGCTCAAGTCGGTGTCGAAGACAATGTCAGCTCGAGCACGGCAAGTGGCGATGCGTCTGTTGCCATCAATAACACCGCGGGTACGCTGGCTGTTACCTCGTCGGCTGCTGCAAACGGGCTGACCGCGGGTACTGCGAATTCGGTGATGAACCAGGGCATCTACCAATCCGCAACCAACAATGGTGTCAAAAGCGCTACCTTTACTCCGGCTGCGGCAGCTGCGCTGACCAATGCCAAGGGTGCTACGGTCACTGTTGGCACGAATGCGGTTGCGACCGGTACGAATTCCAGCGCGAATGCGATCATGAATCGCAGCATCTATCAGGATGCTAAGATTGGTGCGCCCGGAAATCATGGTACTACCAGCGCCTCGGTGACGAATAACGGCACGCTTGGCGTGAACGCCAATGCCACCGCTGGTACCGCTACGTCCGCGACGGCTAACGCAACGGCTGCGAACCTTGGCGCCATTGTCCAGGGCGACATGATTCCGAATATCGTGTTGTCGGGTGGCACGCTGCCGACTTCGGCTACCCCGAATACGGCTGATGATGCCACCTACAGCATCACCAATGCCGGTACGGCTACTCTGGGTGCGACGGCTGCTGCAACGGCCAGCAATACCGTGGGCGCCGGTGATGCGCAGGCAATCGCTGGCTCGGCTGGCATTGTCCAGGGCACGAAGGCGGACAACGTTTCGCTTGCTGTGACCAATGCGGCTGGTGGTTCGTTCTCGGTGCCGGTCACGGCCACTGCGACCGCTGATGAAGCGTTCGCGGCTGGCGTTGGCGTTGGCAGCATCCAGGGCGCATACGCTGCGGGTACTCCGGTTCCGACCACTGACCCCAATCACGGGATCGCGAACGTCGCGTTCACCAACGCGGGTACGTACAACGTTGCGGTCAATACGACTGCTACGGGCGTGACCGATGCTAGCGCACTTGGCTTGGCCGTTGGTAGCGTTCAGGTCGGCTACGGCCTCAATACGACCGGTGTGGTCAGCTTCGACAACCAGAAGACCTATTCGGTCTCTGCGACCTCGAAGGCGAGCAATTCGGCTGCGGTCGATGACTCGTTTGCGGCGGCTGGTGCGGTTGGTTATGTTGGTATCGCCAACAACCAGACCATCAACGTCAGCAACAGCGGTGCCTTCACCGTTGCCGCCGATGCGGAAGCAAGCGATGGCGCAATTGCCGGTGCTGCCGGTATCGTCACGGTCGGCATCGCCGGTGGCAACGTCATCGGTAACACCCCGGTCAATGTGACCAACAAGGCGGGTGGCACCATCTCGGTGACTGCACGTGCTATCGACACCAACATCCCGACTTCTGCCCCGTCGCAGAGCGCGGCAATTGCCGGTGGCGTGGTTCTGGCGGGTGAAGTCGGTACGGCCACTGTGACCAACAGCGGCAAGATCGTCTCCACTGCCATCACCAATGGCGGTTCGGCTGATGCCTATGGCATCGCGTTCCTCGGTGCCGAAGCCAACAATGCAACCGACGTCGCCACCATCAACAACAATGGCGGCACGATCATCGCTCGCACCAGCCAGGATGACGGTGCAAGCTGGCAGTGGGGCACGGCGATCGATACCCGTGGCCTTTCGGATGCGGCCGCAGTCGGTAGCTCGGCTGTGATCAATCTGACCGGTGCTGGCTCGATCTACGGTAACATCGATATCCGCGATGTTGACGCGATCAACGTCAAGGCTGGCGAAACCCAGTTGAACGGCATCGTCAACAGCGACGGCGCGTACAACGGCTCGCTGACCATCGCTTCGGGCGGTACGCTGTACCTGCGCGATCTGAAGGAAGGCACCTTCACCGATGGGTCGGTCACTTCGACCAACTACAACGGTCCGTCGAAGGTCTATGTCGACAGCTTCAGCAATGCCAACGGTGGTGTTCTCGCTCTCGAAGTGCCGAACAGCAATTCGGGCACGACGGCTTGGGGTGACTACCCGCAGGTCTTCGCCAACACGGCTAACCTGGACAAGGGCGTTCTCGAACTTCGTCCGTCGTCGAACTTCAACGCCAATGGCCTCTACGCCAACTCGTACCAGCTGAACGATGTCATCGTGGCCACCACGATCACCGGTACGCTGGCTCCGGTCAAGACCAACTCGGTGCTGCTCACGGCTACTGCCACGCAGGACGATGTCTACAATGGTGTGGCGGCTTCGGGCTACGACACGATTGATCTTGCGATCAAGCGCGTCGCGTTCAACGCCGTTGCCGGTCTGAACCGTAACCAGACGTCTGTCGCTACGGCGATTGAAGGTACCTACAATCCGGCATCGACCGGCATTTCGGCCACCAACCCGGCTTACGCCAAGGTTGTGGCTGATCTGTTCAAGATTGCGGATGCAGGCAACTACGCCAATGCGTTGCAGCAGCTTTCGGCCGATCAGTACGCAGGTTACCTGCGTTCCTCGACCATGGCTGGTTCGCGCTTCAACAGCCTGATCTACGATATGGCTGAATGCGGTAAGGGTTCGATCACCAATGAACTGTGCCGCAGCGAAAACGGCGGTCCGCGTCTGTGGATCACGGGCAACTATGGCCACGTGAAGACTGATGGCGATATCGAAGCTGCTGGCTTCAAGGCTGAACAGTACTACCTCGCTGCTGGTCTTGACTTCGCTGTCAGCCCGAACTTTGTCCTGGGTGTCGCCGGTGGCTACATCGAGAACAAGAACAAGTTCGCCGATCAGTATGGCAACGGGTTCGATAACCGCATCAAGTCGAAGGGCTGGCAGGCCGGTATCTATGGCAACTACGATACGGGCAAGTTCTACCTGAAGGGCGCGGTCAGCTATTCGGATCTCAATGCTGACTCCACCCGTGGCGTGGACTTCCGTGGTCTGACTGCATCGGTCAATCCGGCAGCCAACACCTACGGTCTGATCACGGGTAATCCGGATGTGAACATCTGGGCTGCTGGTGCCGAAGCCGGTATCCGCTTGCCGCTGGGTGAAAAGGCAACGATCACCCCGTTCGCATCGCTCGACTATGCTCATGCGAAGATGAAGAGCTTCGACGAAGAAAGCGCTGACGCCAGTGCACAGGGCGCTCTGCTCTCTGTTCGCGGCAGCGACGAATTCTTCGCCAGCGAACTGGGTCTCGAACTCGCGGCACAGTGGGGCAACGTCTCGCCGTACATCCGTGGTTCGTGGCAGCACAACTTCGGTGACAAGCGTGCGGAATTCACCGGTGCGTTCCTGAACGGTCCGGCTGGAACGAGCTTCGATGTCGTCTCCGAACGCTTCTCGCCTGACGCGGGTATCGTGGAAGTGGGTCTGGCTGCACAGCTTGGCCGTAACTTCAACGCACACCTCGGCTACCAGGGTCGCTTCTCGAGCAACGTCACCGAACATACCGGTGGCCTGACGCTGAGCTACCTGTTCGGTGGTGCGGAACCGGCTGCTCCGCCGCCGCCTCCCCCGCCGCCGCCGCCGCCCCCGCCGCCTCCCCCGCCGCCGCCGCAGGTGGTGTGCAACAAGGGGCCCTACATCGTGTTCTTCGATTGGGATAAGGCCAACATCACGCCCGAGGCTTCTACGATCCTCGACAGCGCGGTCACGGCTTACGGCAACTGCGACGTGGTTCCGATCATGCTCGCCGGTTACACCGACCGTTCGGGCAGCGATAAGTACAACCTCGGTCTCTCGGCTCGCCGTAACACCTCGGTTCGCAACTATCTGGTCAGCAAGGGTATCCCGAACGACCGGATCAGCAGCCAGGCCTTCGGTGAAGCCAACCCGCGCGTTCCGACCGCCGACGGCGTCCGCGAACTGCAGAACCGCCGGGTGGAAATCAC
>CAYXMY010000085.1:0-12235 GCA_964466155.1 uncultured Caenibius sp.
AACGCCAAGCTCGCCAAGGGCCAGGCACCTGCGCAGGGCAACCCGGTGCTGCTCGGCATCACCAAGGCCAGCCTGCAGACGCGTTCGTTCATCTCGGCCGCGTCGTTCCAGGAAACCACTCGCGTGCTCACGCAGGCGGCGGTCGAAGGGAAGCGGGATTCACTGATCGGCCTCAAGGAGAACGTCATCGTCGGCCGTCTCATCCCCGCCGGCACCGGCGCGGCGATGAACCGCGTCCGCGTGGCCGCCTCCAGCCGCGACGCCGCGCTCCGCGCGCAGTATCGCAAGCTGCAGGAATCGCTCATCGCGCCGGAAACGGCGGCGGAAGAGCATGCAGCCGAACTGGCCCAGGGGCCGGAAGTCGCGCTGGGCGACGATCCGCTGGGCAAGGTCATCAGCGAGGATTTCACCGCTGAGGATATCGAAGCGGTCGACGGCGAAGAATAAGCCTCAGCCGTAAGGTCACGATACCGAAAACCCCTGCCGGGAATAGCTTCCGGCGGGGGTTTTCTTTTATGCGCTGGGTGGAGGGGCGAACTCGGCCCGAAACGGGTTTCGGGTCAGCGCAAGGCGGGGCCGTTGGCCGCGCAATGACAGGCGAGCAGTCCTTGGCGCGGCCCGCCGATGGATGCGTTACAACAGGCCCATCGTCTGGAGCAGCAGCCACACCCCGATGGCGAGGAACAGCAGCGCGGCGACGATCCGTACTGCGGTGAGTGGCACGCGCTTGATCAGTTCGTTACCGAGCAGCACCGCCGGGACATTGGCGATCATCATCCCCAGCGTCGATCCGGTCATGACCGCCAGCACGCTATGGAACTGCGCGCCCAGGGCGATGGTGGCGATCTGTGTCTTGTCGCCCATCTCGACGAAGAAGAACGCGATCAGCGTGCTGACGAACGCGCCATAGCGGGAAGGGCGCGCTTCTTCATCCTCGTCGAATTTGTCGGGGATCAGCGTCCAGCCCGCCATGAGGATGAAGGATATGGCGATGAGATAGCGGAACCATTGCCCCTGCAGCAGTTGCGCCGCTTCCACGCCGACCAGCGCGGCGAGGAAGTGGTTTGCCAGCGTTGCCGCCAAGATGCCGAAGATGATCGGCAGCGGGCGTTTGAAGCGGGTGGCGAGGACGATGGCGAGAAGCTGCGTCTTGTCGCCGATCTCGGCCAGCGCGACCACCGCGGTCGAAGTCAGAATGGCGTCCATCGAAAGATACTCCGGGGCCGGGCGTGTAACCGAACAATGACATCGCGCCTCCCGCCCGGCCGGACGGAAGCGCAACGCCATTGGTCTCGCCTGAACGGTGTCCCGTTCCCAGTGCGCCATGGCCTCTCGGCCAAGTATGTTGACGCATAGGCCCGCCTGTGCGGCGGCTGGCTACTCCCCAGATGACTGGCATCGCGGATAAGGCAGATACAGGGGCGAGGCAAGCCGCTTTACGGGGAGGGGTGTGCCAGGGAATTAGGGGCCAGAGAATTGGGGCAAAGAATGGAAAGGCGGGCATTCTCCCTCTTCCCCCCTGCGGCGGCGGCCCCTAAACGCCTTGTATGACCGATAAGCTTTCGATCACGCTCGCCCAGCTCAACCAGTCCGTCGGGGATATCGGCGGCAATGCCGCGCAGATGCTTTCCGTGCGCGAAAAGGCCGGGAAGGTCGATCTCGTCGCTTTCCCCGAAATGCAGTTGATCGGTTATCCGGCGGAAGACCTGGTACTGAAGCCCGCACTGATCGAACGCGCGCAGGCGGAACTGGAACGCATGGCCGCCGTCACGGGCGATGGCGGCCCGGCGATGCTGGTGGGCAGCGTGTTCGTGCGGGATGGGGCACTGCACAACGGCGTCGCCCTGCTCGACGGCGGGCGCATTTCGGATGTGCGCTTCAAGTACGAACTGCCCAATTACGGCACGTTCGACGAGAAGCGCCTGTTCACGCCCGGCCCGCTGCCCGAACCGGTGCTGTTCCGCGGGGCAATGCTCGGCCTGCCGATCTGCGAGGATATCTGGCATCCCGATGTCTGCCGCCATCTGGCGGAATTCGGGGCGGGGATGTTCATCTGCATCAACGGCAGCCCCTATGAAATCGAGAAGGACCGGTTGCGCATCGAAGGCGTGGCCAAGCGCCGGGCCGCCGATACCGGGCTGCCGCTGGCCTATCTCAACCGCGTAGGCGGGCAGGACGAACTGGTATTCGACGGGGCAAGCTTCGTCGTCAACGGGGACGGGCGGCTGGCGGTGCAAATGGCCGATTGGGACGAGCAAATCACCCGCACCAACTGGACCCGCACCGCGCGTGGCTGGAATTGCGACCGGGGGGAAATCGCCACGCTGGCCGATCATCCGGAGGATATCTATTGCGCGATGGTCCTGTCCTTGCGCGATTATGTGAACAGGAACGGCTTCCCCGGCGTGGTGCTGGGTATGTCCGGCGGGATCGATAGCGCGGCCTGTGCGGCGATTGCGGTCGATGCGCTGGGGCCGGACCGGGTGTGGTGCGTGATGCTGCCCAGCAAATACACCAGCCAGGAAAGCCTCGACGATGCCCGCGCTTGCGCGCAGGCACTGGGGTGCCGCTATTCCACGGTTCCGATCCAGCCCGCCGTGGCCGGTTTCGAGGAGATGCTGGCGGGTGAGTTCGCGGGCACCAAGCCCGATCTGACCGAGGAAAACCTCCAGTCGCGCATTCGCGGCGTGACGCTGATGGCGCTGTCCAACAAGTTTGGCCCGATGCTGCTGACCACCGGTAACAAGAGTGAGATGAGCGTCGGCTACGCCACGATCTATGGCGATATGGCGGGCGGCTACAACCCGCTGAAAGACGCTTACAAGATGACGGTGTTCGCCGTTTCCGGCTGGCGCAACGGGCATAAGCCGAGGATCGGGCTGGGGCCGGAAGGCACGGTGATCCCGCAGAATATCCTCGACAAGCCCCCCAGCGCGGAACTGCGCCCGGACCAGAAGGACGAGGATTCGCTGCCGCCCTATCCGGTGCTGGACAAGATCCTGCTCGGTCTCGTCGATCATGAGGAAAGCGTGGAGCAGCTCGTGGCCGAAGGGTTCGACCGCGACACGGTTGTGCGGATCGAGCGCCTGCTGCATCTGGCGGAATATAAGCGGCGTCAGGCCCCGCCGGGGGTGAAGCTGGGATCGCGCAATTTCGGGCGCGACCGGCGCTATCCCATCACGCACAGGTTCCGCAGCGGATGAGGATGCCGCGCTCTGGCCGTCGCATTTGTGTATTCAGAGCGTATTAACAGCGGCATAGATAGCAGGAACGCCCAAGCCGGGAGAGGTGCCATGCCGCGCAACGGTATCATACTTGCCGCATTTTCCGGTGTTCCTGCCTGTGCGCCCGATGCGGCGCGGTTCCAGAGGGGATGCGATGCGTAAACTGGTTCCGCTTCTGCTGCCTGCCTTGCTGCTTGGCGGGTGTGCGCTGCTCGTGCCGCGCACTACGTCGCCCGCTGGCGGTTCCTATGGGCGGGGCACCGCCGATGGCGGCTATATGCCGCCGCGTGGAGGATACGATACGCCGCCGCCTAGTGCCTCCGCTGCCCCGATCCCTGAAGCGGATGGGGTTACAGCCACTTACGCGCCCGCCAATGTGCAAGGTTCCTGGCGGGTATCGACGATCAACGGCAAGGCGATCGAACTGCCCAATCCGGTCACGATCGCAATCGATCCGGCTGCGATCAAGGTCCAGTCAGGCTGCATCGCGATGGCGTGGCATTACACCTTCATGCGCGGTGCGCTGAACACCAGCCAGGCCCCGATTGTCAGTTGCCGCCGGGGCTATCTGCCGCAGGAGCAGACCCTGTTCGAAGCCTTGTCGAGCAATGTGCAAGTGCGGCAGACGGTGCAGAACGGCATGGAAATGATCGGTAACGGGCATCGGATCGTGCTTTTCCGGCAATGATGAAGCGTCCGTGCGCGGGCAGACGGTTCCATCCGGCTTGAAATCGCTCTAGGGCGCGGTGATGACCGTGATCACCCGTTTCGCACCGTCGCCCACCGGGCGGCTTCATGTCGGCAATATCCGCACTGCGCTGCACAACTGGATGCTGGCGAAGGAGCAGGGCGGCCGCTTCCTGCTGCGCATCGACGATACCGATGCCGAACGCAGCCGCGAGGAATACGTCGATGCGATCCGCACCGATCTCGCCTGGCTCGGCCTGGACGTGGACGGGGAAGAGCGGCAGTCGGCGCGCTTTGCCGTTTACGAGGCGGCCTTTGCCCGGCTGGTGGAACAGAGGCGGATTTACCGCTGCTACGAAACCGCGCAGGAACTGGAACTCAAGCGCAAGGTGCTGCTCGGACGGGGCCTGCCGCCGATCTACGACCGGGCCGCGCTGAAGCTGACCGAGGCGGACCATGCGGCCAGGGCGGCGGAAGGGATCGCGCCCCACTGGCGTTTCCTGCTCAACCATGACGAGCGGCTGGAGTGGGACGATGGCATTCGTGGGCCCCAGCATTTCGATCCGGCGCAATTGTCCGATCCGGTGATTCGCCGCGCGGATGGCAGTTGGCTCTACATGCTGCCCAGCGTGATCGACGATATCGCGATGGGCGTGACCGATGTCCTGCGCGGGGAAGACCACGTATCGAACACGGCGGTGCAATTGCAGATGTTCACCGCTCTCGATGCACCGCAACCGCGCTTCGCGCACGAGGCGCTGCTGGTGGGCAGCGAAGGCAAGCTGTCGAAGCGGCTGGGCGCACTGGGCGCCGATGCCCTGCGCGAACAGGGGATCGAGCCGGAAGCGCTGATCGCGCTGCTTGCCCGCCTCGGCACTTCGCAGCCGGTGGAAGCAGTGGCGAATCGGGCTGCGCTGATTGCGGCTTTCGATCTCGGCACTTTCGGCCGCGCGCCCGCCCGGTTCGACGATACCGAGTTGCAGCGGATCAATGCCGCCATCGTCCACCAGTTGCCGTTCGCACAGGTGCAGGACCGCTTGCCCGCCGGGATGGACGAAGCCGGATGGGAAGCGGTGCGGCCCAATCTCACCCACGTCGCCGAAGCGGCCGATTGGTGGCAGGTGGTGACAGGGCCCATCGTGCCACCGCCGTTCGATGCGGAAACCCGCGCCTATCTGGCGCAGGCGTTGGGCAGCCTGACCTGGGGCGACGATCCGTGGCACACGCTGACCGGCGCCTTGAAAGAAGCGACCGGGCGCAAGGGCAAGGCGCTGTTCCTACCGTTGCGGCAAGCGCTCACCGGTATGGACCATGGCCCGGACATGGGCGCGTTGCTGCCCTTGATCGGAGAGGCGGAAGCGCGGGCGCGGCTGGAGCGCGCGGCGGGGAACTGAACCGGCGTGACCGGCGGCGGAGAGGCTATCTTCAGCGGTGCTCCAACTCGTCGCCGGTCAGCGTCACCACATGCAGCAGATTGGTCGATCCCGGCGTTCCGAACGGGACGCCCGCCAGCATGACCAGCCGGGAACCCGCCATGCCGACACCCTGGCGCAGCGCCATCCGTTTGCCCTTGGCGACCATTTCCTCGAAGCTGCCGATATTGCGGGTGGTGACGGCATGCGCGCCCCATAGCAGGCCCAACCGGCGGGCGATCCGGGTCGATGGGGTCAGCACCAGCACCGGCACGCCGGGCCGTTCGCGCGCTACCCGCCGGGCGGTGGAGCCGGAACCGGTGAACACCACAATCGCGGACACCGGCATATTTTCGCTGATCGTCATGCAGGCATGGGCAAGGGCATCGGCGGTTGTCGGATCGGGCTGCGTTTCGAGGAAATGCACCCGCCCTTTGTAGCCGGAATCGCGTTCCACTTCGGCGGCGATGCGGTCCATGATGGTGACGGCCTCTTCCGGCCAGGCCCCGGCGGCTGTTTCGGCCGACAGCATCACCGCGTCGGCCCCATCATAGACCGCGTTGGCGACGTCCGAAACTTCCGCCCGGGTGGGGGCGGGGCTTTCGATCATCGATTCCAGCATCTGCGTCGCCACGATCACCGGCTTGCCCAGCGTGCGCGCGGCGTTGACCATGCGCTTTTGCAGCGGCGGCACTTCCTCCGGGTTCAGTTCCACCCCCAGATCGCCGCGCGCCACCATTATGCCATCGGCGAGTTCGAGAATCTCGCCCAGCCGCTGCACCGCCTGGGGTTTTTCGATCTTGGCGCACAAGGCGCCGTGCCCGCCCATCAGGCGGCGCGCTTCGGCAAGGTCTTCCGCGCGTTGGACGAAAGACAGCGCGATCCAGTCCGCCCCGTGGGCGACGGCGAAGGCCAGATCCCTGCGGTCCTTGTCTGTCAACGCGGGGATCGGCACTTCGGCATCGGGCACGTTCACGCCCTTGCGGTCCGAAATGACCCCGCCGACTTCGACCGAGCAGAGAATCGCCGCCTCGTCTGCCCGGATCACACGCAGGCGGATCTTGCCGTCGTTGATGAGCAGCCGTTGCCCCTTGTGCATCAGGTCGAACAGTTCGGGATGCGGCAGGCAGACGCGGGTTGCGTTGCCCGGTTCGGGATCGTGGTCGAGCGTGAAATGGCTCCCGTGGCGCAGAATCGCTTCCCCGCCGGTGAACGTGCCGACCCGCAGTTTCGGCCCCTGAAGATCGCACAGCACTGCGATCGGGTGGTGGAGTTCCCGTTCCAGCGCGCGGATCGCGGCAATCGTTTCGGCGTGCGTGGCGTGATCGCCGTGGCTCATATTCACGCGGAAAGCGTCCGCCCCGGCCAGCACCAGCCGCTTCAACATTTCGGGATCGCGGCTGGAAGGGCCGACCGTGGCGAGAATCTTGACCTTGCGGCCACGCGGTTCGAGTTTTGCCATGGGCGCCGCTATGGCACAGCTTTGCTGCAAGACAAGGACAGAGAAGGCCCGTTGCCGCCCCGGCAAGAAGAACGCGGATACGGGATAAGCGATAAAGCGACCTTCACCCGCCGCCATGCGGAGGCTATCAGCCGCCATTCGTGATTCTCATTTTGACCGGAGCTTTTTCCCGATGGCCGAAACCACCGACGACCGCCTGCGCCTCCTGATCGAGCGTATCGAACGGCTCGAAGAAGAAAAGAAGGGTATCGGCGACGATATCAAGGAAGTCTATGCAGAAGCCAAGGCAGTGGGCTACGATGCCAAGATCATGCGTCAGATCGTGCGCCTACGCAAAATGAAGCCGGACGACCGCCGCGAGATGGAAATGATTCTCGACACTTACAAGGCGGCCTTGGGTCTCGGCTGATCCGGGCTATAGTGCGCGAATGCGTGGGTGGGCGAAGGTTACCGGGCCTGTCCACGCGATGAAAAGGAGCGCATCCATGATCGTGACCACCACGGCCATCGTCGAAGGCCGGCCCGTGCAGGACTATCTCGGCATTGTGACCGGCGAAGTCATCATGGGGGCGAATATCGTGCGCGATTTCTTCGCCTCGATCACCGATCTGGTCGGTGGCCGTTCGGGCAAGTACGAGAATGTTCTGGCCCGCGCGCGGGAACAGGCGATTGCCGAAATGAAAGAGAAGGCGGCCGAGCTGGGCGGTAATGCCGTGATCGGCGTCGATCTCGATTATGAAGTGCTGGGCGATACCGGCTCCATGCTGATGGTCAGCGCCAGCGGAACGGCGGTCCGCCTGTGAACTGCACGGTGCGCGCGGCCGATCCCGCACGGGATGCTGCGCGCTGTGCCGCCATCTATGCGCCCTATGTCACCGAGCATTGGGCCAGCTTTGAAATCGAAGCTCCGGATGCGGAGGAAATGGCGCGCCGGATCGCCCGGTATGCGCCCACCCATGGCTGGCTGATGGCCGAATGCGCTGGGCAGGCGGTCGGCTATGCTTATGGCAGCCCGCATCGCGAACGCGCGGCCTACGCCAGTTCCTGCGATGTGGCGGTTTATATCGATGGAGCGTTCACGCGGCGCGGTATCGGGCGGGCGTTGTACGGCGCCTTGTTGGAACAACTACGCGCGCGGGGCTATCACGCGGCCTTCGCCGGAATTGCCTTGCCAAATCCGGGAAGCATCGCCTTGCACGAGGCGGTGGGCTTCACGCCGGTGGGGATTTATCGCCAGGTCGGCTGGAAACATCATGAATGGCGCGATGTCGGGTGGTGGCAATTGTTGCTCTGACCCATCCGCCCGTTGTAAGGGCGCCCATCACACCATTTGCTAGAGATGAAGTAGAGCCATGGCAGGCCATTCCAAATTCAAGAACATCATGCATCGCAAGGGCGCGCAGGACAAAAAGCGCTCCGCCATGTTTTCCAAGCTCAGCCGTGAAATCACGGTTGCGGCCAAAATGGGCACACCCGATCCGGATATGAATCCGCGTCTGCGCCTGGCGGTCAACAACGCCAAGGCGCAATCGATGCCCAAGGACAATATCCAGCGGGCGATCGACAAGGCGTCGAAGGGCGATGCGGAAAATTACGAGGAAATCCGCTACGAAGGCTACGGCCCCGGCGGTGTGGCGCTGATCGTCGAAGCGCTGACCGACAACCGTAACCGCACCGCCACCAACGTGCGCACCGCCTTTGCCAAGAACGGCGGCAATCTGGGCGCTTCGGGCGCGGTGAGCCACGGGTTCGAGCGCAAGGGGCTGATCGAATATCCCGCGGGCGCGGGTGACGAAGAGAGAGTGCTCGAAGCTGCGATAGAAGCGGGCGCGGACGATGTCGAAAGCGGCGAGGACGGCCACAGCGTCTGGACCGATATGGAAGCGCTGCACGAAGTGGCGGGCGCTCTCGAAAAGGTTCTGGGCGAAGCGGAAAGCGTCAAGCTGGCGTGGAAGCCTAATCTCACCGTGGCAGTGGCCGAAGGCGATGCGCAGACGCTGTTCAAGCTGATCGACGTGCTGGACGACGATGACGATGTGCAGACCGTGTGGGGCAATTACGACGTCTCCGACGAGGTGATGGCCAAGCTCGGTTAACACGGGTTGTATAATTCCGGGACGTTAACCATTGCGTCCCGGGGCTTTCCGTTTTTACTTTGATTAACAAATCGGTTATCCTGCTGCTAACCTGATAACTAGGGGTAGCAATGACTGACAGGATGACCGGCGGTATTGCGCTGGACAGGCGGGACGCCGATTCGGGCGTCGGGACATTTGACGGCATCCCCGTGGGCTTCGGCGAAGCGGAAGATGCCGGTGCCCGTCCGGGCCGCGAAGCGCGCATGGCACCGCGCCGTGAAGCGTGGCGCGCCGCGATCCACTATGGCGGGGAAGACGCCGCCAACCGGCGGCGCGAACATCTGATCTATGCCGCAGTCAAGCAGGGCGGGGCGCTGGCCGCGCTGGTCTATGTCGTGTTCATGCCCACCGGCCTGGTCGAATGGTCCGGGTTCGCCTTCTTCTATGTGCTGAACATCCTTGGCATGTCGATCGGCTATCATCGCTATTTCACGCACAAGGCTTTCGAAACGTCGCTGCCCATGCGCTATGTGCTGGGCGCTCTGGCCCAATGCGGCGTTTACGGTTCGCTCAAGCGGTGGTGCGCCGATCATCGCCGGCATCATGCCTATGCGGATCGTGCGGGCGACATCCACAGCCCCTATGTCGACGATTACGGCAAGGCGATTTCCGGCCGCGCGGGATTGAAGCACGCGCATCTCGCCTGGGCTTATGGCGATGCGATGACCAATCTCGATATCTACGGCAAGGGCATTGTCGACGATCCGGTGATCGAATGGAGCCATCGCACGCGCTGGCACTGGTTCGCGGTTTCGGCGGTGGTGGCGCCTGCAATCTGGGGCTTCCTGTTCGGCGGGGTGCAAGCCGTGGTTGGTACGGTGATGGTGGCCGGATTCCTGCGGCTGGCGATCGCGCTGCACGCGATTGCCGCCGTCAACAGCTTCGGCCATCGCTTCGGCTACCAGAATTTCGTGAGCGAAGATCGGGCGCGCAACAATCCGGTGCTGGGCTATCTGACGCTGGGTGAAGGCTGGCATAACAATCACCATGCCCATCCGCGCGGCTATTCCACGCAAATGCGCTGGTACGAGATCGACATGACCGGCTGGGTTATTGCCGCGCTCGAAAAGCTCGGCCTCATCTGGGATGTGCAACGGCCCGATATGCACGCGCGGCCGCATCACCGCTGAAGCTGAAACGGACGTCTGATTTTCCCGTCGCGCGTGGGATTATTCTTCGCTTGCTGGTCCTCCCCGCGCAGGCGGGGTATCGCTATCGGGATGATCGTCTTGGGCCGAATGCGGACTGACAGGCGCGGACCTGCAGGCTGGGCAATTCCTTCGTGCCGATGATCCGGCGATGCGCTTGCGCCGTCCCGATATCGCAATGGCATGCGGCGATTGAGCATCCGGATTTGCGCCTCCTGCGGTTTATCGCCTGCCGCCGGAAGCTGCATGGGGCTTTCCCCGGGGATATTGGCTCGCTTCAAGTAAGATCAAATATTAGGCATATAGATTCAATTTATTGACACCATTGAATTCAAGAGTATGACTCTCAAATCCCTCGAATACGCTGATGATTCGCGATTCGAAGAGGTAATTTTATAGATATAATCCAAAAATTCGGAGAAAAATCCGGACATTTTTTGGCAACTTTATTTTATAAAATTGGATTTATACAATAAAATAATAGGCAATGTTCGCATCGCTTATTATGGAATTGTGCGTTTTTGCACAATTCCTATGTATGATGAATACTATTGGTGTCATAAGATTTATAATGTGTCGCCCTGATGGTGCGGCGGAATGCGTGTGTAATAAACGCACCGCAATCCAGGACTATAAATCATAATTATGAATTGAAATTTCAAACACATAGAATGTTAGTGTAAGGAGAATATATCTCGCAATATTCGTATTGCGGAAGAGTGTTTTGCGCGTTCTTTAAAAAAGAAAGGGGATATCATGGAAAGGCTTTCTACAGTTCTCAGCCTTCATACTTCTTTCGGAGTTGAAGTCTCTCGCACGAGATGCAAAAGATGGCTTTCGCTACCCTTTCTTGTTGCAGGCATATGTAGCGCGATCCCTGCTCTCGGGCAGACGCTCGAAAGCGGCAGCGCGTCCAGCGCGAACAGCGGATCTGTCTCTGGATCGGCAAGCCAGAGCAACCCGGTCAATATCAACGCGCCGGACAATGCTTCAACAAGCAATTCTCAGTCAGGGGCAGTTTCCGGATCGGAAAGCTCTTCCGGGTCGTCATCCAATCAAAATCAATCCATGGGCTCCATGGGCCAAATGGCGACCAATCAACAGGGAGTAAGTGTCAGCAACACATTCAACTCCACAAATAGGAAGAATTCCTACCTCTACACCAATACCGCAGTTCCTTTGGCCGCATCGAGCAGCTTCAGCAGCGACTACTGCGGCGGAACGGCAAGTGGCGGTGCGAGCGCGGCCCCTATCGGGATAAGTCTCGGTTTGGCAGGGCCGGTGTTCGACAAGTCATGCCAATCGCTGCGCCGCGCCGAAAAATTCGGCATGGCGGCAGCCAACGCCTCCAACATGGGGCAGGCCGAACTTGCCGGCAGGCTCATGTCGATGATGATCTGGTCGATCTGCACGGCCGACAGCGCCGGTGCAAAAAGCGATAAGGCAACTGCAATCGCTTGCGAGGATATCGGATTGCTCGGCAGCCGCAGTTCCGAGCAGCCTTTGCCCGCACCGATATCGGAGCCGACAGTGCGAACGCCCACCGGTTATCCGACCCCAGAGGCCGTTTCCCGGCAATCGGCGGCGACAACCACGCCGGTCGACTACGATCATGCGCGGGCAAGTGTCGCGAAATGACAGGAATGCAGGCTTCCCTCTGGTTTCTTTGGGGCGGAGCAGAGGAGATTGGGAGAGCCCCATCTTGTAAAGGAATGGTACAATGATCAAGAAAATCATTCTTTCTCTGGCTGTTACATCGATGGCCGCATCGCCAGCGTTCGCAGCCCAGGCGGGCCTGGTTATCGGGGGCGGTAGCACGTCTTCGAGCAGTTCCGCGCAGGCGAGTTCCGTTGGCAGCAGCGGCTCGATGCTCTTGGGGACATCCAGGCAGCAGTCTTCTGCTGGGGTGGTATCCAGCGGAGTCGGCGCGGTCAGCTTCAACGGTCCCAATGTGTCGTCCGTCACTGCCAACAAGGTCGACGTCGCTCAGCAAGGAACGACAAGCTCCATCGGGCTTGCCGGTTCGCATAATGCGAACGTAGCGGTTGGTGGAGGCACTTCCTCGGCAACCGGCGGGGTCCTGGGCGGGTGGGTGTTCTACCTGCCTTGAGTGTCTGATTCAAAATTATCCTGATTGATTTCATGATCTTGCGATGCGTCTGGT
>CAYXMY010000086.1:0-11885 GCA_964466155.1 uncultured Caenibius sp.
TTCCGCAGCCGCGACCGGCCCCGTCACACTCATCACCTGCATTGATTTTTCTCCCGTCTGCGACGAAGCTTAGCCCAAATAGACCCGCGCTCAATTGATCATTTTCAAAGGCGGGCGGAGAGGATGGAAATGACCATAGCGGGATGGGACAGGCGTGAGTTCTTCGGCGGTGCGGGGCTGGCCGTGCTTGCGGCCTTGGGCAGTGCAGCGGCCAGGGCGCAGGAAGTGCCGCCGGCGGCTGCGGGAACAGCGGCAGGCGCTATGCCGGGCGAAGCCGCACTGGCGGAGGCGATGCACCATATGGCCGGTGTGATCGAACGCTTCCCCGCCGAATTCGCATCGCTGGGCGCGCCCGCGACCGAAACCGATCTGGCGGAAGGGTATCGGTTGTTCATCCGTTATCTGGTGATCGGGATCGACCAATATATCCAATATGGGGACCCGGCGTTTCCGGCCTTTTTCCAGAACACCCGCGATGGGGTGCTGAAATTTGCCGGAGACAGCCCGGGGCAACTCTATGACGGGGTCAGCGTGTCGGGCGAATACGATTACGTGGTGAGCGGCAAGATGCAGGACACCGCGTTGATCGAATTCACGCTCTATTCCGGCTCGCTCAATCAGGGGGCGGGCAAGCGGCGCCTGATTGACAGCCTGACCGATGAAAAGCTGGTGACCGACCGGGACGGCAACTTCACCGTCCACCTCAAGCGGCAGGGAACCGGCCCCAACGTGCTGCAACTGGCGCCGGATGCCAGCAAGCTCTTGGTGCGCCGCTATTTGCGCGATCCGGTGAAGGATCATCCGCGTCCGCTCGCTATCCGGCGTGTCAGCGGCTCTCCGGTGCTGGCCCCACCGTCGCCTGTGCCGCTCAGCCAGGCGATTGCCGCGGCGGCCGATTTCGCGATGTGGAACGTGCGGACCTGGGCGCAATGGGTGGTGCGCGACAGATCGCGCGAGATCAACGTGTTCCTGCCGTTCAACGATACGGGCGATATCTACACCCCGGCGGGGCACCGCTACCTCTCCGGCTATTGGCGGGTGCCGGATGGCAAGGCCCTGCTGGTGGAATTCACCCCGCCGCAGGGGGCATACTGGACTTTCGTGCCAATGAATTTCTGGATGGAATCGTTCGAATGGCGGTTCGGCAACAGAGTCTATGCCAGCAGTTATTCGACGCCGCCGGGTAAGGATGGCGTTGTCCGCTTCGCTCTGGCGGCTGCCGATCCACGCCTGCCCGGCGTGCAATGGATCGAAACCATGGGGCATGGCGAAGGACCGATGTCGTTGCGGATGGCGCGGCACCATGGCCCTATGCCCGATGTGCGCTGCACGCTGGTATCGGCGAACCGTTGATTGGGAGGCGATGGGGTATGCGGTGGATGAATTGCAAGATTGCCATGGCAATCGGGGCCGTGGCCGTGCTTCTGGCGATTGGGGCCGGGGCGCCTGTGCATGCGGCGGAAAGCGTGGCCGCTAGCCCGGCCGCGCTTTGCCTTTCCTTGCAGGAGCGCGCGGAAATAACCGATCTGATGGCGCGCTATGCGATCTATGCCGATGCCGGGGCAGGCGATGCCTTCGCGGCGATGTTCACTGATGACGGGGAACTGATCGTTCGCGATGCCGTGGTCCATGGCCGGGTAGCGCTCGCCGCGATGATAAACCGCAAGACCTATCGCACGCTGCATCTGCCCGCGGCGCCGGTGTTGGTGAAAATCGCGCCGGATCGTGTGCGGGCGCGTTCGGAACTGCTCTATATGCGGGCAGGCGATGGGAATGGCGGGGCAGGTGATTCCGCCAATGGCGCGCAAACCGGGTTCGCCGTTTATGAGGATACGATCGTGCACACGACGCAAGGGTGGAAATTTCAGCAACGCAAGGCCGCCGAAACGCAGCCGCTGACGCCCGAAATGCAGCCGTCCCACCCGATGCCGGTCTGCGCCTTAGGCGGTTGAGACGCGAAGGGAATCTGCTTCCGGCTGGCAATCCCTATGTGCAAGGCGATATGAAAAACGGCCTGCCAGCGCCGCACGGGTTGCGTGCATTGCTGGCAGGCCGTTTCCTTTCACACGAAAGGCAAGCCGAAACTTAGTGAGCGGCAGCCTTCGCTTCGTCAGCCTTTTCGTCGATCTTGGCGCCGATCTTGTCAGCGGCGGCAGTGGCCTTGTCGGCGGCCTTGTCAGCAGCGGCGCCAGCGGCGTCAGCAGCCTTGCCAGCCGCATCGGCTGCATCCTTGGCCGCACCGCCGGCTGCGTCAGCCGCACCCTTGGCTGCATCGCCAGCAGCGGTGGCGGCTTCCTGCACGTCCTGACCGGCCGACTGTGCCGCGTCGGAAGCGTTGTCCTTCGTTTCCTGCGAGCAGGCTGCAAGGCCGGTGGCGGCGACGAGTGCGATGGCGAGAGCAAATTTCTTCATAATATCGATCCCCTATTTTGCGGATTTAACCAATTAGCGTTCTATGCGCCCGGTGGGGGCGTAGTTGTCAGTGTCGCTTTCTCGCGATCCTGTTTGTCGCGATAGCGCTTCACCATATAGCCGCCTGCGAGCATGGCGAGAAGCCCCAACGGCCAACGGCGCGCAAGAGAAACTGCGCCGACGCCCAGAGCTGCGCCAACCGGGCCGTCAACGCCATTAAAATGGCGCGCTGCACGCTCACCCGCAAATGCCCCGAGGACTTTTCCAAACATGATGATCTCCTCTCATTGTAAAGGGAGCAGCGTTTCGTGCGGGAAAAAGTTCCGGCCGAAATGCGCACACCGTCGCATCTCGGCCGTGATCTATCGCAAATGGGTGTGCCCCGCCGTGTCAGATATTGAGCACGTTCCAAGGCATGCCGACCAGTTCGCCAGCGGCGGCAACCTCCGCCTTTTCCATCACTTTGGCGATATCTTCGTTCAGGATCTGGACTTGCGAACTGCCGCCGTTGGGAAAGCGGATAGTGACGGCCAGGGCCACCTCACCGTCGTGGGTGGCCGTGAAACCGATCGATTCAATGGTTGCGGTCATGCGACCGGGGTCATTCCGCCGCGGGCATCGCAATCGGGGCGAGCGGCGGCTCGGTGAAGACGAGATCGGACGGGGTAATGCCTCCGCCGCCGGGCCGGAAAGCGAGGAACAGGTTCCAGCTGGTCAGCTTCTGGATGGCTTCCTCCAGCGGCTCGTCAGGCAGCAGGCGCTTGGCGAGCGTTTCGAAGGTATCGCCGAACTCCGGCTGGATGAAGGCGCGCCGGGGCGGAATCTTGACGGTATTCTGCATGGTATTTCTCTTTGTTCCAGTCTCTGGCGGCCAGTTCTCAGGCGGCTTGCGGGACGACGGCGCCATTGCGGGCGTCGGTATAGCCGCTGTCCGCGTGATAGACGCGTCCACCGTTGACGAAGACTTCCTGCACGCCTTCGGCGCGGCGGATGAAGCGGAAGCCGGGGGCGGGCAGGTCGTTCACGGCGATTTCGGGGCCGCGATCGATCGTTTCGGGATCGAACAGCACCAGATCGGCGGCGAAGCCGGGCTTGATCAGGCCGCGATCCTTGATCCCCCAGATGCGGGCGACATCGTAAGTCAGCTTGTGCACCGCCTGTTCGACCGACATCGCGCCCAGTTCGCGCACGTAGTGGCTGAACAGGAAGCCGGTGTCGCCGTAGGTCGAGAAGTTGGTGACATGCGCACCGCCATCGCCCGCGCCGATGCCGATTAGCGGATCGGCCAGGAAGTGGGCGATCTTGTCGGTGCGGTTGTGGCCCAGCGCTTCAAGGCCGAACGAAGTCTGGAGATCGTCCTCCAGCGCGATATCGATGATTACGTCCGCGATATGGCAGCCGCGTTCCTTGGCCAGATCGCCCACGCGGCGGCCGGCGAGATGCTGGCTCGCCTTGCCGGGGCGCTTGATGAAAGAATTGGCGAAATCGATATCGAGGCCAATCGGCATCATGAAATTCTCGATTTCGGCCCGTAGCTTTTCCCGGTGCGCGGGATCGCGCAGTGCGGCGATCTTTTCCTCGTGCGGGAGCAGGGTGGTGGCCCACCATGCCGGCAGCGTGGCGAAAGTCGACATCGGCGCAGTGAGATCGAACGAGAGATCGATCGGGCGGGTCTGCATCTGCGGCACCACGCGCGCGCCGAAAGCGGTCTGCAAACGGACACGTTCGTGCGCGATATCGACGAGATCGGGCGAGGAGTTGCTGTCGAACAGCGGCGAGAACGTGACGGTCAGATCATGCTTGCGCGACAGGTCGGCCATGATGTCGATCCGGGCGCAGAGCAGGTCCGGGTCCCAGAATTCGGGCACGATCTGCAGGATCGCGCCATGTTCGCCCAGCGTGGCGCACAGGGCGTCAAGCTCGCGCGGTTCGGCGAGGCGGGCGGGGACCGGCATGTTTTCATGGTCGATATCGACCCACGACCCGCTCATCCCGATGGCGCCGTCGCGCAGGCATTCGGCCAGCAGGTCCTGCATCTTGGCGATTTCGGCATCGGTCGCGGGGCGCTTGCGGGCTTCTTCGCCCATCACCCACAGGCGCAGCAGGCTGTGGCCCACCAGCGGCGCGATGTTGATGCCGAGCTGATCGCGCACGGTGGCGACATATTCGCCGAAGGTTTCCCAGTTCCAGGTCAGCCCCGCATCGAATGCGTTCTGGGGCATTTCCTCGATCTTGCGGAAAGTCGCGCCCAGCAGGTCGCGGTGTTCGGCCCGCACCGGGGCGAGGCTGAGCGAGCAGTTGCCGGGCACGATCGTGGTCACGCCATGTTCGAGCGCAGGTTCGGCCAGACCGTCCCATACGAGCTGCGCATCGTAATGGGTGTGCGGATCGATGAAGCCGGGGGAGAGGACGAGACCGCCCGCATCCACCACATCCGCCGCATCGCCCACAACATCGCCAACCGCCACGATCCGGCCATCGCGCACGGCGACAGAGCCGGTGAAGGAAGGTCCGCCGGACCCGTCGCAAATGCGGGCATTCTTTATGAGCAGATCGAAACCCATAGCTTCCTCTCAACCTTGATGCGGCATGGGCGAGAATCGCCCGCCTCCAATCTATTTACGGTACATGATGTAACGTATAACAATCCGGAATACAGAACAAGGCGTAATTTAATCTTTGTGGTCAAGCCGCTTCCATGGCTACAGCATGGCAAACGGGCGAAGACGGAGCATACCATGATTGGCGGGGCGGGCGAAGCACCTGAGGAACAACGCAAGCCGCGAATGCGTGGCCGGCCGCGTAACCCGGCCAACGATACGGCGATCCTGGCATGCGCGCGCGAGATTCTGGCGACGCAGGGTTTCGATGCGCTGACTTTCGAGGCCGTGGCGCAGGCAACGGGCATTTCGCGCGTATCGATCTATCGCCGCTGGCCGAGCAAGGCGCACTTGGTCACCGATATCGCCACGCGCGGCAACGCCCCGTTTCCCGATGTGATCGAAGCGGAAGGCATGCGCGCGGAAATGCGCGCCATTCTCACCATGCTGCACGACCGCTACAGCCAGAAGGATATCGGCGCGGCTTCCATCGGGGCGCTGATCGCCTGGCAGCACGATCCGGCGCTGCGCGGCGAACTGGAAGCAGGCCATGAAATGGAAACCCGCGAAACTTTCCGTGGGGTGCTGGACAAGGGGAAGGCGCTGGGCACCGTACGCGCCGATGTCGATAGCGACGCCCTGTTCGACATCGTGGTGGGCGCGATCGTTTACGCCAAGCTATTCAGCTCGCTGCCCGACCGGACGATCGATATCGAGCATATCGTCGATATCATCGTCCAAGGGACGCAACCGCGCTGACCGGGCCGGGCGGCCCGGTCAACCCGTGCTGTCTTACTTGGCCAGCGTCTGGCCGCTTTCGCCCTGGCGATTGAGCACGCCGGTCAGCTTCAGCAGCGAAATCGCCGGGGGGCCGTCTTCCACCGTCACCCAGGCGAGGTGATCCATCTCACCGGGGCCATGCTGGTGGGATACCGCCCCGGCGGTGCCCATGGTGATGTAATCGCGGCCGTTGCGCTGCTCGTACTTGTAGTAGTGATTGTGCCCTGCGATCACGGTATAGCCGCGGTTGCCCAGGGCCTTTTCGATCCGGTCGAATTCGGCGGAATGGAGCGCCCAGGCGGGCTTGTGCATGAGCACGAAAGTCCAGCGGGCATCCTTGTGGCGGGACAGGACATCCAGCGCCCAGTTGACCTGCTTTTCGCTGAAGCGCGCGCCTTCCAGCGCCTTCATCGTCGGATCGGCTTCGCCCTTGTCGCGGTTGGCGTTCACATCGCCCAACGCTTCGCGCAGCTTGGCCTCTGTCCCGACCGGATCGGTCTTCATCGCGTTGGCCATTTCATGGAACATCTTGGCGAACGCGGGCGGCATGTCGAGCGGCGGATCTTCCGTATCCAGCACCAGGAACAGCGCGCCCTTCCAGGTGAAGGCGTAATACGGTTCACCGCGATGCTGCTGCCAGTAATCCAGCATCAACTGGGTGCCCATGTCATGGTTGCCCGCGACGAAGAAGAAAGGCGTCTTGGTCGCGGTGACGGCGGCTTCGATTTCGCCCCATTCCTTGGTCAGTTCGACGGGATCGGACGTGTAACCTTCGATCAGATCGCCGACATTGATGATGAATTCCGGCTTCATGCCATCGGCCTGCTTGACCGCCTGTTCGAACACGCCGGGGCGGGCGAGGCCGGTGCGATCCCCCACCACGACGAAGCGGATCGTATCCGGGCGCGACTGGGGGACCTGTGTCCAGGGGTGTGCTTTCGCGTTGGGATTGTCCGGCACGAAAGCGGGGCTTTCGGGCTTGGCGTTGACGGCGGCCGACGCCATCAACGCGGTGGACATGAGGACGGCGCCGAATTTCAGTGTTTTCGATCTCATTATGTTTCTCCTCTTCTTCCCCATCCCATTAAAAAGCGATTTTGGCTTCCACGGCAATGCTGCGCGGTTCGTTGATCAAGGTCATCAGCGTGCCCGGATCGCGTGCATTGGATGCGCGTTGGACCATCAGGGCGCCCCGGGCATTGAAGATGTTCTTGCCGATCAGGGCGACGGAAAGGCCCGTATCGGGCAGTTCTATGCCGATGCGGCCATTCACGATAGCCAGGGAATCCGCCTTCTGCTGCGGCGTATCGGTGATTTCGGTGTAATAGGCCGATTTCCATCCGATATTGGCCGAGGCGAGCAGATTGATCCTCTCGCTGAGCGGGGTGTTCACATCGACATAGGCCGATGCCGAATGGCGCGGCGCATTGGGCAGTGCCCGCCCGGTCAGATCCTGCGAACAGGCGGTGGGTTTGGCATGCAACTGATCGATGGTGCAGGGGGCGTTGGTGAACTTGCGATAGTGCGCATCGACGTAGGAATAGGACGTGCCGAGGCGAACTCCGCGCACCGGCTGGACGGCCAGTTCCGCTTCGAAGCCTTGTGAAATCGCCTTGGCGGCATTGGTGGTGTCCACCGCGCCGGCGGTATTGGTCGCGGAAACCTGCAGGTCTTTGAAATCGGTGCGGAAGGCCGACACCGTCAGGTAGCCTTTGCCGAAATCGTATTTCGCGCCCACTTCGTAGGCGAGCGCCTTTTCCTTGCCGAACGATGTCGCGGGCAGCAGGCTCGATGTGTTGAAGCCGCCCTGCTTGGTCCCGGTCTGCATCGTTCCATAGAACAGCAGGCTCTTCGAAGGGCGGTATTCCAGGCGCACGGCGGGTTGCAGGCGGCCGTCGCTCATCGACAGGCGATCGTTCGGCGTACCCGGCAGCGCCACGATGCCGGAATAAACCCCCTGCATCGTGCCCGCCAGCAACTGCTCCACAGTCAGGCCAGGGCGCAATTGGTAACCGGGAACGGGGACGATGGCCGCATAGCTTCCGACCGAGGCGAAGGGATTGCCGTTCAGGTCGGTGGTGTTGTTGAAGCTGCGGTTCACATCGACCTTGTCCCAGCTATAACGCAGACCGCCCGTCAGCGTGAGCGTAGGGGCGATGTCATAGCTGACTTCGCCGAACAGCGCCCAGCTCTTCCCGCGCTGCTTGAACGGGCTGGCGAGGATCAGGGTATTGGCGGCATCGAAATTGGCGGCCGACGGCAGCAGCGCTTCGGATATGCCTTGCGCGATCAGCGCCTTGCGCACGCCCTGGCCCACCGCGCTCAGATTGAGCGCGGAATAGCCGCTGCGGCTGGTCCAGGTGAGATCCCCATACGCGCCGAGAATGTAGCGCAGCGGGCGGTTGCTGGCGGAAGTGAGCCGCACTTCCAGCGTCGCGGCCTGGTTGCGGGTCGGGTTCGCTTGCAACAGGGTGTCGATCGGCAGCGCATCGCCACGGCGCAGACGGTGATAGAAGTTGTTGTAGCCGCCGACCACGGTCAGCTTGTCGCCATTGCCGAATTCATGCTCCAGTTCGCCCATCGCGATGTGCGCTTCGGTGCCGACCAGCGCATCGACGTTGTAGATTCCGCTCTGGCCGGAATAGACCCTGCGGTCGAGCTTGGTTTCGATCCCGTTGAACAGTGGATTGGCCGCGTCCGCCGGGCCGACTGCGGTGAGCTGGCGGGTGTAGCCATATTCCGTATCGCGGAACCATTCGTACTTGAGCTTGAGCCGGGTGGTGTCGCTCAGTTCGATATTGGCGCGTGCGCGCAGACCATAGGTGCGCTGGCGTCCGCCGTCGCTCTTGCCCGGGGCAAGGTCGTCCAGATAACCGCCGCGTGCGCGAACCATGCCCGCCAGGCGCAGGCTGATCTTATCGTTGATCGCGCCGGTGATCGCGCCTTGCACTTCGCGCAAGTCGAAACTGCCTGCCTGGGCCGTGACGTAGCCGCCCAGTTCCTGTTCCGGTTCGGCGGTACGGATGCTGATCACCCCTGAAAGCGCGTTCTTGCCGAACAGCACCCCTTGCGGACCGCGCAGCACTTCCACCCCGGCAAGATCGTAGAACGGCGTCAGCGCGCTGCGCGATTTGGAGGAATAGATTCCGTCCGTATAGAAGCCAACCGCGCTTTCGAATTCGTCCAGCCCCGGTGAGCCGAGCCCGCGAATGGAAATCTGGTTGATCTGCGCGCTTTTGACGAATGTCAGGCTGGGCGCGAACAGCGCAATGTCGCGCGTGTCCGTGGCATTCAGCGAATCGATACGTTCCTGAGAGAACGCGGCGACCGAAACCGAAGTGTCGGTGAGCTTCTGCGCCCGCCGTTGAGCGGTGACGATGATTTCCGGCCCAGCGGCATCTGCCGCACTGGTTTCGGCGGCGGTCTGGGCTGCTGCGGGTGCGGCGGCGAAGGCGATGCTGCTGCCGGTTACCAACCAGAAAACTTTACCCCAACCAGTCATTCATTTTCCCCATTTATGCAAAGTGGCTACCAATACCATACGAATGTTTCAATACGAATCGTACAGTAAACGAAATACAATGAGGCGTATCTGAAGGAAAGATATGTCATGTTCATGACAGAAATGGGTGACATGGAAGGGGTTAAGGCAGAAAATCATACGAACGTACGATATGCTCGGCCTTGCTTGGCCGGAATGCCGCGGCTCTGCTAGGCAGCCGGTATGACGAAGGAAAGCACCGTCGACCTGATTCTGAAGGCAGGCGCGGAATGCATTGCCCGGGCCGGGCCGGAAGGGGCGAGCGTTCGCGCGATTGCAGATCGCGCGGGCATTCCCGCGCCGACCCTGCAGCACCACTTCCGCAGCAAGGCGGACCTGCTGGAAGCGATCTACGGCAATGCGGTGGAGCAGCATCTCGCCCTGACCGCTGGCCTGTTGGATGCGTTGTCTGGCGGCACCGGACCTGCTGGGGAGATGGCGATCGCCGACGGGGCGATTGCCGATGCCGCCGCCGCGCTCGTCGCGGAATGGCTAGGGCGCGGTGCGCCAAGTACGGCCGTACTCCTGCATTTGCTGGTCCATACGGTGCGCGATCCGGCCTTTGCCCCCTTGGCCGGGCGATGGCTGACCGAAACGGCACGGCATGTGCAGGGGCGGATGCGCCTGGAAGCGGACGGTGCGGCGTTTCTGGTCGAACTGGCGGTGGGGCTCGCGCTGGTCAGCGGGCCTGCCTGCTTCCGGTGCGAGAGCGAGATGGTGAACCGCGAACTGTTGGGGTTCGTCTGGCGGCGGGAAAGCGCCGGGCCGGGCGATTGGCTTGCCCGTTTCCGCGCCTTGCATGCCGTGCCTCCGGCGGAGGCAGTCCCTCCCGGTGGCGGGGTTTACGGCGATATTCTGGATGCGGGGGTAACGCTCACCGTGGAAAGCGGGGCCGATGCGCTGAGTTATCGCAAGATCGCCGCGCGCGCGCAGGTGGCTCCCTCATCCGTACTCTATCACTTTCCCGACCGGCGGAGCCTGCTGACCGCGCTGTATCGGGCGGTGCACCGGCGGTTTGCGGCCACTGCCGCCAGTGGGCAGCGGGAAGAATGGCAGGTAGCGTCATCGAGCGGGGAGGATGCGCCGCTGGTCGCCATGTTCGCTTACATGATCACGCAGCAAATGGCCGGGGATGCTCCGTTGTTCCTGGCATCGTGCGAGCTATTTCTGGTCGGTTGGCGCGAAGCCGATCTCGCACCGGAAGCCTTCGTCATGCGGCTGGCGCGCGGTGCGTTGGGTCAGCAGGCGCCAGCGGATAGAAGGGATGCGCTCCTTAGCCAGCTTCACTCGATCTGGTCGTTGGGCCTGGCTCTGGCCCAGTTCTGCCGCCCGTCCGAAAATCGCCCAGCAGACGTGGCGCGGCGGCTACGCGTGGGCATGGAGATCATCGGCGGCGCGGAGTAGGGCATCCCCGGATCGGCTCCCCCAACCCGTTCTAGCGATGGCGGTACGCGGGAATGGCGAGCCCCCAGTGAATCGCCGCACCGCGCAAGGCGAAACCGCAGGCACCGGCCACCAGCCATACGATCCAGCCGGTGGCGCCCAGCATCGTGCCCGCCGCGCACAGGGTCGCCGCCAGCGCCGCCGCGGTGACATAGAGTTCGGGGCGCATGATGATCGAAGGGCGGCCCGCCAGCATATCGCGAATGACCCCGCCGATGCAGCCGGTAATTACGCCCATCAGGGCAGCGGTCACCGGGGCCACGCCATAGCCGAGCGCTTTGGCTGTCCCCAGCACGGCATAAGACGCAAGGCCCGCCGCATCGGCCCATTCGAGCAGTGTCCCGTCCCACAGGCGGTGCGGGGTGAACCACACCAGGAGTGCGATGCCGAGGCAGACGGGGGCGACCCAGGGATCGTGAATCCAGAAGACGGGCACGCCGATCAGGAGATCGCGCACCGAGCCGCCGCCGACCCCGGTTATCAGGGCGAAAAACGCCATGGTGACGAAAGTCTGCTTCAGCCGCGCGGCCAGCAATGCGCCTGACAGCGCGAAGATCGCGATCCCGACGAGATCGAGCAGGGCAAGCAGGGCGGGCAGTTCTACCGGTTGCATGGGGTGGCGGTCCCGCGGTGATGGAAGTCGGGGGGAGCGATAGGCCGGGAAAAAGAGAAGGCCAAGCCACCGGCGCGGGAATTTGCCGCATCCGGCATGATCTCGGCATGCGGGGCAAGTACGGGCCAGCGAGGGTTCACCGTGGGGAGTGTGGTTTTTCGGTCGCTGCAAGAATCAATTTTGGCGGCGTGTTTTTACGACTTGCGAATCCGAATTTCGGCGGTAGCATCGCAAGTAGATAAAAATATAGAATCCGTTCGGGAGATGGCTGGTGATGAAGGGTCCGTGTCGTCTGCACTTTTTTGTACCACGGTTCACAAATTCATTCATTTTCCCGATTGTGCCTGACGATGGGCGGCATTGTGCATTTGCCGTCCGTCCGTCGCCCATTGGTTGAAAATACTTTCTGCTTTGGATCTTTCGGATTTCGATTGTTTGAGTCGGTCGCGTCCGTCAAGGTGGTGTAATTTCGGCTGTGGCCGTGGGCCATCGTCAG
>CAYXMY010000087.1:0-11850 GCA_964466155.1 uncultured Caenibius sp.
CGTCTTCGCCGCCATCTTCACGCTGGATGAAGCCGAAGCCCTTGCTTCCGTTGAAGAACTTTACCGCGCCGCGGCCCGTGCCGACGACCTGGGCAGGCATGCCGCGCGGTGCGCCGCCGCCGAACCGGTCGCCACCGCCACCGCCGCCGCCGCTACGCTGGCCGCCACCGAACCGGTCGCCGCCACCGAAACGATCGCCACCGCCACGCGGGCCACCGCCGCCGAACCGGTCACCACCGCCAAAACGATCGCCACCGAAGTTATCGCCGCCGCCCATGAAGGGGTCAAAACCGTCTTCACCAAAACCGTCACGCTTGTCGCGTCCCCGACCGCGACGCCCTCTATCAAAACCCATAAAGCTGAACGTACCTTCGTTTCGCCCAAAATCTCAATTCGGCAACGCGGACGAATCGCACCGAACCTGAAAGCAAATGGCGCAAATCCGCCATATACTTCCCTACTACCTTTGTAGTCATAACGCAGAATCGGCGCCTGCGCGAATGATTTCAAAGGTCCTTGTGTTGTCAATCTGCAACATCAAGCCCCTTTTCGGAAAAAAATTGTGGAATCAAAGTTGCGGTAACGGACCCGCTTGCGCCGTCAGGCGCCCTTCGGCAGAGGGACCGCCATGGAGATTTTTGCACTTTTATCGGATCCGTCAGCATGGGTGGCGCTGGTGACGTTGGTCCTGCTCGAAGTCGTACTCGGGATCGATAATCTGGTGTTTATCGCCATCCTGTCGAACAAGCTGCCGGAAGATCAGCGGGCAAAAGCCCGCAAAATCGGCCTCAGCCTTGCGTTGGTCATGCGGATTGCGCTGCTGATGCTGATCGGCTGGATCGTCACCTTGCAGACGCCGCTGTTCGATCTGGGCATTCAGGGGGCAATGGACAGCCACGGCACTCCGTCGTTCGAGACGGCCTTTTCCGGCCGCGATGTGATTCTGCTGGTGGGTGGCCTGTTCCTGCTGTGGAAGGCGACCAAGGAAATCCACCATAATATCGATCCCGAGCCGGAAAGCGGCGCGCTGCTCGACCACAAGAAAAGCGCGGTGCAGATGACCTTTTCCGCCGCGATTGCACAGATCATCGCGCTGGATCTGGTGTTCTCGATCGATTCGATCCTCACCGCCGTGGGGATGACGGATCATGTGCCGATCATGGTTGCGGCGGTGATCGTCACCGTGTCGATCATGCTGATTGCGGCCGATCCGCTGGCGCGGTTCATCGAAAAGAACCCGACCCTGGTGATGCTGGCGTTGGCCTTCCTGGTGATGATCGGCCTGGTGCTGATCGCCGAAGGGTTCGGCTTCCATGTGCCCAAGGGCTACGTCTATGCCGCGATGGGCTTTTCGGTCGCGGTCGAACTTCTCAACATGGCTGGCCGCAATCGCCGGGTGCGGATGGCCGCAAAGCAGAAAGAGGCCGTGTGATGAGCGATTTTCGCAAGCTGGAAGACGGCATTTTCGCCAGTCCGCAAATCGTCGCGGGCGATATTGCCCGGGCGCAGGAACTGGGCGTGACGCTGGTGATCAACAACCGCCCCGAAGGCGAAACGCCCGACCAGACGCCGGGCGATGAGATCGAGGCTGCGGCCCGCGCGGCCGGGATGGATTACCTCTATATCCCCGTGACGCATGCGGGTTTCAGCGAAGCGCAGGTCAAGACCATGGCCGATGCGCTGGCGCAGTGTAAGGGGCCGGTGCTGGCCTATTGCCGTTCGGGCACCCGTTCGACTCTACTGTGGTCGCTGGCCGAGGCGAGCCGGGGCCGCAATGTGGATGAGATCGCGGCAGCGGCTGCTAGCGGCGGCTACGATGTGAGCTCGATCCGGCAATTGATGGAAATGCTCGCCGCCCGGTCCTGAACAACCGGTTCTATACCGAAGGCAGAATGCCCGCCGCGGTGAGCGCTTGCAGCAGGGCGGCGATGGCGGTGCGGGCTTGGCTGTCGACAGTGGCGCCGCCCGTGGGCAGGGCAATTGGATCGGCTTTTTGCCAGCCGGAGGCGGTATAACGCCAATCCCGCCCCTGCGCGCGGTTGTACGCCCGCATGCCGGGGCGTGGCTGGACGAACAGCCAGGTCCCGCTTTGCCGGCAGGCGATCTGGCCGTCATATCCCGTCCAGTCCCCGCTGGCCGATCCGGCAACCAGCCAGCAATCGCCCTCCGCCGGTGCAGCCGGTGCAGCCGGTGGGCTGGCCGCTGTGCCTTCGACGGTGAGGTGGAGCAGGGCATCGGTCAGCGCATGCGCTTCGTTGACGGACATCTCCTTCTGGGCCTGCCCGGCGAGCGTGGCTGTGCTGGGGGCCGCGCAGGCTTTCGGGCTCCGCCGCCGAATAGAGGAACGCCTGCGCCCCGTTGGGCCAGGTCAGCCGCCGCAGCGAAGGTTCGAACAGTGGGCGGGCACCCGGCGGGCAGCAGGCGAGCAGCCCGCTTTCCCCTTCCACCATCACCGCGCGCGCTTCGGCCAGCGATGCGGCGACAAGCGCGATGCGGGCATCGGCCTGTTCCCGCGCGATCCGGCGGACCCATTCGGCCCCGGCACGGGTCTTGCCGAAGCCGCGCCCGGCGCAGACCAGCCATACCCGCCAGTTGCCGGGTGGGGGGAGCTGCTGCGGCCGTGCCCATTGCTCCCAATGCCAGCGCAGCCCGTCGCATTCGCCACGGTCGAGCGTCTTGAGGAACGCCGCACGCCGGTCGGGGGCGAGTTTGGGGAGCCAGCCTGCCCGCCGGTCAGGCGTCCGCATGGTTGGGGGTCTTGCGGCGGCTGGCGGCGAGCACGCGGCGGGCGGCCTTCTCGCGCGCCCGCATCGCGTCGATCTTGGCATCGATCGATGCGATGATCGCGCTTTCGTCCTCCAGCGATTGCCGTCCGCGTTCCTTGACGACCGATTCCCGGTGGGCGATCAGCACGCGCAGGGCGGTGGCGGCGTCGAACTTGCGGGCGGGGATTTCTGGCAGCTTTTCGGGATCGGCTGCCTGTGTATCCGCCACTTTGCCGCTGCGCAGCCAGCACAGCAGGTCCATTTCCAGATTGTCGTATCCTTCGCACAATGCGGCGAACCAGCGGCGGCGGAATTCCGGGTCTTCCCGCCGGGTGCGATAGACACAGCTCAGGCTGATTTGCGCGGTGCGCGCGGCGGCGGCGACATGGGAGGTTTCGCCCAGCGCGGCGATGAAGGTGTCGCGCCAGTTGCGCGGCGCACCGACGCGGCGTGGCACGGCCACGCTTGCGGGGGGCTGTGGCATGGGGTGTTCCTTTCGTTTTTTGTTGCGCCTCAGGCGCCGGGCGTGGGCCATCCGGCCCACTTGGCTATCCTCGCGCCTGCGGCGCTGCGGGCGGCCGGTCGGCCTTGCCGACCGGAGATGCTCTCGGGGCGTTCTTGTCTTCGTCATGCTGAACTCGGTTCAGCATCCATCGTGCCTCCGGGTGGACGGCGTGTGGGGCGGGATGGACCCGAAACCAGGTTCAGGGTGACGATGTGGAACCGTGGGAAAGCGTCAGCGGCGATTCGCACTATCGCGATGTTCCGTTTCTCTAACCATATAGCGTCACGATGTCAAGGATAAATAACCAAATAGGTTATTTTCTTTCGGTTGCGGGCGCGGAAGGGGTGATTTACACGGAAACCGCGCAGCCCGTCCGGGATGCGGGAACCGCGGCAGATTGCTGACCGCCCATGACGATCACGGCCGGTTCTGGCGGTTTTCTGGAGATTGCGATGCTGCGGCGATTGTACGACTGGACCATGGCCAAGGCGGCGCATCCCCGTGCCGAATGGTGGCTGGCGCTGTTCTGCTTCGTGGAAGCGAGCTTCTTCCCGGTGCCGCCGCACCCGCTGCTCGGGCTGATGTGCCTTGCCGAACCGAAAAAGGCGGTGCGTTTCGCGGTGATCGCGACGCTGGCCTCGGTGGTCGGCGGCTTCCTTGGCTACGCCATCGGCTGGGGGCTGTACGACGTAATCGGGGCGCAACTGCTCGCCCTGCTGGGGCTGACCGACAGCTTCCCCGTCGCCGCATGCTACTTGCGCGAAACCGGCTTCTGGATCTTCGTCGCCAAAGGGGCGACGCCGATCCCGTTCAAGCTGCTGACGATCACGGCGGGGTTCATCGGCATGAACCTGCTGACGTTCGCGCTGGCCAGCCTCGTGTCCCGTTCGATCAGCTTCATGATCGTGGGTGTGCTGTTCCGCCTGTTCGGGGCTTCGATCAAGCGCTTCATCGACAAATATCTGGGGCTGGTGACGGTGGGCTTCATCGTCGCGGTGATCGGCGGGTTCGCCGCCGTCACCATGCTGTCGGGCCAGGGGCATGCAACCGCCGAAAAATGCGCCCACGCGACTATGGTCCATCCGGGCGGATGACCGGGGTTCCCTGCCCGGACTGGCGCTGGACGCATATGTCCCATCGTTCGTCGTAAACGTCTGTTACCGTTCATTTCCCGCACAGACTGCGCGGATCAAAAATCGGCCTCAACCCTGAATTCAGGAGGTCCGATATGAAACTGATAGGCTTTGCCATCGCGCTGTGGATGGCTTTGGGCGGGGTCGCCATGGCGCGTGACCGGTATGACAGGGACGATCGCTACCGCCCCGAGCATCATCGCTATGAACCGCGCCATGAATACCGCCATGCACCACGCTATCGCCACCACGCGCCGCCGCGGGATTGGCACCGTTCGCACGGCTATTGGGAACGGCATGCCTATGCCTGCCAGCGGCGTTACCGCTACTACAACCCGCGCACCGACCGCTATCGCACACATTACGGGCGCTGGGTCCGTTGCCGTCTGTGACGGAGCCGGAGCAGCCGGGCAGTGGGTGCCCGGCTTCCCGGTCGGGAAATAGGTGCGCTCAACCCGCCTTCCAGCCGGATTTGTGCCCTTCAAGGCATTTCTGCCGCTTTGGCAGAAATGTTGGGGGGAGCGGATATTAGATAGACTTGAGACCTGCACTAACCAACTGTTGTTGCGGGTCCCAATCTTGGGGAGGCTTTTCCCAGGTTGCCCACCATGGGGAACCGGCAGATATCCAAGCTATCCTCAGTTCAGCATGGCCTAGAGTGGCGTCATCATAGCCAAATTCGGTCCCGCAACAGGAGCAAATTTCAAAACTGCTACAACCGTGTTCATCAATAGGTGGCTCTCCCAAACCGGGAAAACCACAAACCGGACATCGGATAGCGACTAGCATGGCGGCTATATATTCCTAAATACGGGAATATCCGCAATGTCGGCGTGTCCGGACTGTCTGCTTTCCATGTGAAAAACACTTTGTGGTCATCCAAGGCTTTTTTCCCATGTTTCCCTATACCCCTGCAAAAGCGGAAATCCAAAGGCGGGGGCTTTCGCGGGAATGACGGGAAAATGATGAGTGAGGAGGCCCCGCTCACCCCTGAAAATCGGCGATATCCAGCGAAATCTCCGCGTTGAGCACCTTGGAGACCGGGCAATTGGCCTTGGCGCCGGCGGCGATGGTCTCGAACTGGGCGCGGTCCATGCCCGGCACGCGGGCGGTGAGGGTAAGCGCCGAGCGGGTGATGGTGAACCCGTCCCCCTCCTTGTCGAGCGTGACTTTGGCCTCGGTTTCCAGGGTGCCTTCGCCGTGCCCGGCACGGGCGAGCGCGAAGGACAACGCCATGGTGAAGCAGCTTGCATGGGCCGCGGCGATCAGCTCCTCCGGATTGGTGCCCGGCTTGTCCTCGAACCGGGTCTGGAACCCGTAGGGCTGATCGCTGAGCGCGCCCGATCCGGTGGACACGTGGCCCACGCCGTCCTTGCCCAACCCTTCGTACTTCGCGCTGCCGGTCTTGATAATCGCCATGGGGGGCCTCCTTGCCTGATGGAGCAAGGATGCGTCAGACGGGGGAAAGTTCCCGGCTCCTGTATGTCGGCCAAACGGCAAGGGCCGGGTCATGATGGTGACTTACGCCGCATTGACTTTCGCCGTGCCGGGCGATCAACTGGTAGCGGCAGATCGGCGAATGGGGCCAACCCATTTGCGATCGAAACGAGGATGCATGTGCAAATGATTGGCGTATCTCTGATTCCGAAGCGGTCCGATTTTTCCCGTGAGCAATTCAAGGACTATTACGAGAACGCGCATTCCCGGTTGGGCATGAAATATTTCAAGTTCAGCAAATACTTGCGCAATCATGTGATCGAAGCATCGCCGGACGTCTGGTTCGACGTTTTCATGCAATGCGCGATGGACCCCGATTTCGATCACGTTGCGGTCAATTTCGATCCGGCCATCCGCGCCATCTTCGACGAGGATGAGCATGCCTTCATGACCCCGGAGGACATGCGGTCCGGCTCGATTGACGAACGGGTCATCAGCGGACCGGCGGTGGACATTGCCCCCAAGGACGCCCGCCGCCAGATTCTCCTGATCCGCAAGCCCGACGGCGTGGCCCCGGACGCATTCGATGCCGCGCTGGCTGCCTATGGCCTTGCCCTGGCTGGCGAGGCGGCGGTCGGCACGGTGACCGTGGGCCTGGTGAAGGGGGAATCGGTCGGCTATTCCTCGCTCCCCTACGATGCGGTCATCACCCTCTGGCTGAAGGATGAAGCCGCGGCGATCACCGCGTTGCCGGAACCGGAGAATTTCATTCTCGATGCCTGGATACTGACCGAAGTTTGCGAGGATGAACCCGCCACTCTTGCGGCCGCATTCGGGACGCGTTGAACAGGGCGATGCCCGATGCGGGTGAGCGCGAGGGATAGGGCCTCCTTGCCTGAGGGAGCAAGGAGGCGTCAGGTTGGGAAAAGCTTGTGGCAGGATAGGGCTTAGATAGCCGGTCTCACGCTTTCCAGCCTGCCGCCCGGATATCATTGGTCTGGTGAAAATGCCTCACGCGCATGGCGAATGCGCGAAAGTCGGCATTCTCGACGGTGAGCCGGTTGAAGGTCGCCCAATCGACCGGCTCGTTGAGCCGTGCCGGGATAAGCACCTGGCTTTCCGATGGAGCCTCGGGGTCCAACTGCACGACACCGATTCCGTGCAGCCCGTGAAGCATCCGTAATTCGTCCATGACCTTGTCATCCACCTGAGCGGCCACGAGATATCCGTAATTGGCCCAGGATGAGTTCGAAACCGTCTGGAAAAATGCCTCCCGGACATTCGACCTGTTCAGAACGATTTTGACTTCGACGGAATAGAGCAATGCTTTCTCCGCACCGGTCTCGTTCATGAGAGACAGAACCTCGCGGTCGAGATTCTCGATCAGGCTCTCCATGGCGCAAAGGTCAGGAAACAGCCATTTGTTGCCGTTTGCACCCTTTCGGTTGGAGGCCGTCTTCTCGTCGATGCGCATGGCGAAGGCGCCGAATTCAGAGCGCAGGAATTCGACAACGGACGGATAAAGCGATTGTTCGAGAGGAAGCGATGCGCCTGCCCCGGCATCTACCCCGGCGGAGGTTGTGACTTCTGCTTCCTCGACAGCCTGCTCATCGGATTTATCGCTCCAGTAGTAGAGGCGGGGCCGCTCGGCTGTGGTCTTGAGCTGGGGATGCTTCTTCATCAACGCCGGGCGATTGGATCCGATTTCGGCAACGAGCTGATTGCGGAGCTGGGCTTCCGTGGTGAAGCGGGATGTTTGCGCCTTCTTGCGGCAGGCATCGGGATAGGTCGCGATCAGCCACTCGGCGAGTTCTCTCGCTTTCAGTTTTTCACCGGGCGCGGTGGACAACCGCTGAATCACCGCTTCGCGAAGCTTCATGGAAATACCCTCTCACGAACCACGCTAATCGCCTGAGCGATTTATGCAATCATGCGATGATAGGTCGACTTATCGGATTATTTGAAAGCCCGCACCGTTCGCGCGCGGTGGGGCCGGTTGGCCCGCCCACCGCGCTTGAAACCGGTCCTCAGATAATCCCCACGGCCTTGCCCGCGCGTTCGAACATGCCGAGGATGGCCTGCACCTGATCCGCCGAATGTTCGGCGCAGAGCGAGCAGCGCAGCAGCGTCATGTTGGCGGGGGTTGCCGGGGGGCGGGCCAGATTGACGTAGAGCCCTTCGTGCAGCAGCGCTTCCCACATGGCCGCGCCGCGTTCCAGATCGGGCATCAGCACGGCGATGATCGCGCTTTGCGGCGCTTCGGTGCCGAGATCGAAGCCCAGTGCTTTCAGCCCGGCGTGCAATGTGCGCGAGTTTTCCCACAGATGGGCGCGCTTGTCCGCCCCGGTCATCAGCTTGCGGATCGAGGTCGCGGCGGTGGCGACCACGCTCGGCGGCAGGCTGGCGGTGAAGACGTAAGGGCGGCAGACCAGCCGCATGATTTCGAACTTCGGGTGGTTGGCGACGCAGAAGCCGCCGACCGTGCCGACGCTTTTCGAAAACGTGCCGATCACGAAATCGACCTGATCGAGCACGCCCTGTTCTTCGGCCACGCCGCGCCCGTTGGGGCCGATGAAACCCATCGAGTGCGCTTCGTCCACCAGCACCATGGCATCGTACTTCTTCGCGACGGCGATCATCTCCTTCAGCGGGGCGATATCGCCCAGCATCGAATAGACCCCTTCGAGCACGACCAGCTTGCCCGCCCCTTCGGGAATGCGGCGCAGGCGCTTTTCCATCGCATCGATATCGTTATGCTTGAACGGCACGACCTGCGCATTGCCGAGCGCGCAGCCATCCCAGATCGAGGCATGGCTGTCGATGTCGAGGACGATGTAATCCTCCTTGCCCGCAATGGTGGAGATGATCCCGAGATTGGCCTGATAACCGGTGGAGAACACCATGGCATGATCCATGGCGTAGAATTCCTTCAGCGCATCCTCCACCTCGCGGTGGCCCTGATAAGTGCCGTTGAGCACCCGGCTGCCGGTGGTGCCTGCGCCGAAATTGTCCAGTGCATCCTTGCCCGAGCGGATCACGTCGGGGTCGAAAGTCATGCCCATGTAGTTGTAGGTGCCGAGCAGAATCGTATCGCGCCCGTTGCAGATCGCCCGCGTGGGGGAGAGCACTTTCTCCATCACCAGATTGAACGGATCTTCGAGCCCGCTGGCGAGCAGCGCCTCACGCTGCTGGATCAGCGGGTCGAACTTGCTGAACAGGTCGGTCTTGCCGGCGGTATCGGTCATGCTCTCAATCGCCCTTGAGCTTGCACACGGCATCCACCAACTGGCCGTAATTCTCGATTTCGGCCTGCTGGTTCATGCTGATGATGATGTCGAATTCATCCTCGATCGCGGCGACGAAATCCATCACCGTCAGGCTGTCGAACTCCAGATCGCCCGCGAAAGTGGTGGCATCGGCGATCGTCACGCCCTTCTTGTTGAAGGGGGCGATCAGGCCGCGAATACGCTCGTCGACTTGGGCACGGTCCATGCGGAAAAACTCCTGATGCATCGTGCCGAATGGTGGCTGAACACGATGGCTGGCTAGAAATCAGACAATTGCGGCGCAAAAGGGGCGGGCGCGGCGAATGTCAAGCCGCAGGTTTCTGCCGCCGCATCAGGCCAGGGCATTCTGGGGCTGCCCGTCGAGCAGCGTGCGCACCGCCGCCATGAACGGGCCGATGGATACGGGCTTGGCCAGATACCCTTCCGCCCCGGCTTCGCGAATGCGTTCCTCGTCGCCCTTCCCGGCATAGGCGGTAACGGCCAGAACCGGGGTGTTGCGCAGCTTGGCGTCGCGCTTGATATCGGAAATAAGATCGAGCCCGGAAATATTGGGCAACTGAATATCCATGATGATGAGATTGGGCACGAAATCCGCCGCCCGGCCCAGCGCGTTTTCGCCATCGGCCACGGGTTCGACGGAAAAGCCATTGGCCACAAGGACATCGCAGAACAGTTTCCGGTTGAGATCGTTATCCTCGACCACCAGTATCCGCTTCATCGTCCAGCCTTTGTCCACTATCCCGCATCGAATGTGCCGGTCTTGAACCGGCGGCATTCGGCCCGATCTTACGAAGCATGAAAGGCGGTGACAAATTATTTACCGTGATGAACCCCGCAAGTCCGACCCTCAGGCGCTCGCGCTGGCTGTGCTGGGCTGGATTCTCGCTGACGAGGATCGCGCCGCGCGCCTGCTCGCGCTCACCGGCCTGACACCCGACGGCCTGCGTGCGGGGCTTGACGATTCGGCTGTGCTCGGCGCGGTAATGGAGTATCTGACCGGCCACGAACCCGATCTGATTGCAGCGGCCGAAGCGCTGGATGTCCCGCCGGGGGACATCGCCCAGGCCGCAATGGAGCTATCCCGATGAGCCGCCCGTTGTTGATTTCCGATTGCGATGAAGTGCTGCTGCACATGATGGTCCATTTCCGCGATTGGCTGGACGAAACGCACGATATCGCATTCCATCTCGATGGCCGCGATTTCTACCGCGCAATGCGCTATCGCGATGGCGGACAGGTGGAGATCGAGCGGATGTGGGAACTGCTCGACGGGTTCTTCGACACCGAAATGCACCGCCAGACGCCGATTCCCGGCGCGCTGGAAGCGCTCGATATCCTGTCGGCCGATGCCGATATCGTGATCCTGACCAATCTTTCCGATCATCGGCGGGATGCCCGCGTGCGCCAGTTGGCCGCGCTCGGTCTCGATATTCGCGTGTTCACCAACCAGGGGCCGAAAGGCCCGGCCCTGCGCGCGATTATCGAGGAATACCGTCCGAATCGCACCGTGTTCATCGACGATCTGGCGCAGCACATCGAATCGGCGGCGGAAATCGTGCCCGACGTGGCGCGCCTTCACCTGATTGGCGAGCCGCTGGTGGCGCCGCACCTGCCCTGCGCTTTCCAGCAGGGGCATGCCCATGCCCGCATCGACCGGTGGGATGAGGCCTTGCCATGGCTGCGCGAAAAATTGCATGGATGAGCGCTATGAGCATTGAAACCAAACTCGCCGAACTCGGCATCGTCCTGCCCGAACCCGCTGCGCCGGTGGCGGCCTATGTTCCCGTGGTCGTCCATGGCGGCATGGCGCACGTTTCGGGGCAATTGCCCTTCATCGACGGGCAGCTTGTGACCGGCCGGCTGGGGGAGGATGTTTCGCTCGAACAGGGCGCCGCTGCCGCACGCGCCTGCGGGCTGATGATCCTGGCGCAGCTCAAGGCGGCGCTCGGTTCGCTCGACCGGGTGGAACGGGTGGTGAAGCTGGGTGCGTTCGTCAATTCGACCGGCGATTTTACCGACCAGCCCAAGATCGCCAACGGCGCTTCGGAACTGATGGCACAAGTGTTCGGCGATGCCGGAAAGCATGCCCGCAGCGCGGTGGGCGTGCCGGTCCTGCCATTGGGCGCGGCGGTCGAGGTGGATGCTGTCGTTGCTGTTCGGGCTGATTGATCGCTGGCGGGCACCGGCTCCGCCGCCTGCCAGAGTCGCCTGGCTCGGGCAGCAGGGCTATGCCCATCGCGGCCTGCACGATGAACGCGTGCCCGAAAATTCGCTTGCGGCCTTTGCCGGGGCGGCTGTCCGGGGGCTGGGGATCGAATGCGATGTTCAGCGCAGCGGCGATGGGCAGGCGGTGGTGTTCCACGATTGGGAACTGGACCGCCTGACTGGGGAAAGCGGCGCGGTGGGCCAACGCACCGCCGCGCAATTGGGCCAGATTGCGCTTACCGGCAGCGAGGAGACGATCCCCACGCTGGCCCGGGTGTTGGAGCAGGTGCGTGGGCAGGTTCCGATCCTGATCGAACTGAAATCGCGCAAGGACAAGCGCATCCATCCGCTGTGCCTCGCCGTGCGCCGCACGCTCGAAGGCTATGCCGGGCAGCACGCGGTGATGAGCTTCGATCCGCGTGTGTCGCACTGGTTCGCCACCTATTCGCTGCAAACCGTGCGCGGGCTGGTGGTGACGGAAGAGAACGCCCGGACATTCGGTTCGCGCGTGAAACGCT
>CAYXMY010000088.1:0-11428 GCA_964466155.1 uncultured Caenibius sp.
CAGCCCATCGCGGGCCATGACGAAGAATATCCGCGTCTGCCCGAACAGCAGGATCAGGATGACCGAAGGCAGCGCGACGAAAGCGGCGACCCCGATCAGGTTGCCCACCTTGCTGAAGCCCACCACGCGCAACACATGGGCCAGCGCCTCGTGCGAGCAGACGAGATAATCCTGATATTGCGGCATGGCGCATTGCCGAGCGAGTTCGGCCGATCCGGCGGGCCACGGCGTGCCGTCCGGCCCCATGATCGGCTGCCCACCAATCGCGCCGATGGCCCCGGCCGAAACGGCGATATAGAAGACCGTGCAGAACAACAGCGAACCGATCAGGCCGAAGGGCACGTTACGCTGCGGGTCCTTCGTCTCTTCGGCGGCGGTCGAAACCGCGTCGAACCCGATATAGGCGAAGAATATGGTCGCGGCCGCCCCCACGGCGCCGACCCCGGCGCCAAAGCCGCCGAAGACCCCGGCGGGCAGGAAGGGGTTGAAGTGTTCCAGTTTCACCTGTGGCATGGTGAGAGCGATGAAGACCACGAGCGCAGTCACCTTGATCGCCACCAGCACCGTGTTGACCCATGCGCTTTCCCGCGTGCCGAGAATAAGCAGCGCGGTAATCAGCAAGGCAATCAGCAAAGCGGGCAGATTGATCAAGCCGCCCGGCGCCCCGCCCAGGAACAGCGGCCCCGCGCTCAACCACGCGGGCAACTGCACGCCGAGAAACTGTTGCAGGATCGTGCCGGTGAAATAGCCCGACCACCCCACCGAAACGGCGCTGGCGGCCACGGCATATTCCAGAATCAGCGACCATCCCACCGTCCACGCCAGCAGTTCGCCCATCGTCGCATATGTGTAGGTATAGGCGGAGCCCGCCACCGGCACGAGCGCGGCGATTTCGGCATAGCAAAGCGCGGCGACGATGCAGATCGCCCCTGCAATCGCAAAGGCCAGCATCAAGCCTGGCCCCGCTTTCTGCGCGCCCGATGCGGTCAGCACGAAGATGCCGGTGCCGATCACGCAGCCAATGCCGAACAGCATGAGCTGGAAGCCGCCCAGCGAACGATGGAGCGCCCTTTTTTCGGCAGTCGCGATAATCGCATCCAGCGGCTTCACGCGTGCGAACATAGGCTTCCCCCGAGGATCGATTGTGAGCCGATGAAAGTGGACTGCGGGCAATTGATTGGCAAGGGGCCAATACCGGCCCTTCCCCAGCCCTTATCGACGGGCTAATGAACGGCTATGTCCACGACCTTTCAGATCGACACGGCAACGAGCCGCGCCAATCCCACCCCGGCCCCGCTTCGCCGCCTGACAGTGCCCGCCTTGCGCGCGCGCAAGCAGAACGGCGTCACGGAAGAGCCCATCGTGATGCTGACGGCCTACACCGCCCGCATGGCGCAATTGCTCGATGCCCATTGCGATGCCTTACTGGGCGGGGATTCGCTGGGGCAGGTCGTTTACGGCCTGCCGTCGAGCCTGCCCGTGACGCTGGAAATGATGGCCAACCATGCCGCGGCGGTCGTACGCGGCAGCTATCATTCGGTCGTCGTGGTCGACATGCCTTTCGGCAGCTACGAACGGAGCCCGCAGCAGGCGTTCGAAAGCGCGGCCTATCTGCTCAAGGCCAGCGGTGCCGCCGCCGTGAAGCTGGAAGGCGGGGTGGCGATGGCCGAAACCGTCGCGTTCCTCAACCAGCGGGGCATTCCCGTCATGGGGCATGTCGGGCTTACCCCGCAGGCGGTCAACGTTCTGGGGGGCTATATGGCGCGTGGCCGCAGCGATGCGGAAGCCGAAAAGATCGTCGGCGATTGCGTCGCGCTGGATGAAGCCGGAGCTTTTGCCGTCGTGGTCGAAGGGGTCGTGGAACCGATTGCGATTGCCGCGACCAGGGCCATATCCTGCCCCACCATCGGGATCGGCGGATCGGCGCAATGCGATGGGCAAGTGCTCGTGATCGATGACATGCTCGGCATGTTCGACCGCGTCCCGCGCTTCGTGAAGCGCTATGACAAGCTTAGCGAGAACATCGAAGCGGCAGCCGTGCGTTACGCCGAAGAAGTGCGCAATCGCAGCTTTCCCGGCCTGGAGCAAACCTACCAGCCCAAGTAAGCTGGCAACGGGCGCTCCATTTCCAGGGCTCATACAAGAAAGGCCAACCGCACGTGTTTCGCTATTTTCGCGGGTCGCTTCTATTCACCATCGTCTGCCTGCTGCTCGGCGCATGGTACGGTTGGGGCACGACCGGCAGCGTGGAAGCCACCGCCAGGATGCTGTGGATCGTGGTCGTCCTGTCGATCCTAGAAATTTCGCTGAGCTTCGACAATGCGGTGGTCAACGCCAGCGTGCTGGAGGAAATGAGCGAGGCTTGGCAGAAGCGTTTTCTCACCTGGGGTATCGCCTTTGCCGTGTTCGGCATGCGGATCGTTTTTCCGCTCACCATCGTTGCCATCGCGGCGAAGATCGGCCCGCTCGAAGCGCTTGACCTGTCACTCAACAACCCTGCCGAATACGAACGCATCGTCTCTTCCGCCCATGTCGGCATTGCCGGTTTCGGCGGTGCATTCCTGGCCATGGTGGGGCTCAAGTTCTTTTTCGATTCCGACAAGGAAGTGCACTGGATCGCCATTGTCGAAAAACGCCTGGCCGGGATTTCCGCGGTCAATTCGGCGGAAATCGGTATCCTTCTGCTCGCAATATGGGGCGTTTCCACGCTACTCGATCCCGCCGAGGCGCTAACGTTCCTGATCGCCGGGATTCTGGGGATCGTGGCCTTTATCGGGGTGGAGGCGATCAACACCTGGCTCGAACTGCGGGATGAAAAGCGCAAGCTGGTCGGCGCGGCGGTGCGTTCGGGGCTCGGCGGTTTCCTCTATCTCAACGTGCTCGACGCCTCGTTCAGCTTCGATGGCGTGATCGGCGCCTTCGCCCTGTCCAACAACATGGTGGTCATCGCACTCGGCCTGTCGATCGGCGCGTTCTTCGTCCGCTCCATGACGCTGATGCTGGTGAAGAAAGGCACGCTGGCTGAATATGCCTTCCTCGAACACGGGGCGTTCTGGGCCATTCTCGCGCTGGCGGCGATCATGCTGCTGTCCGCGCGGTTCCATATTCCCGAAACGGCGACCGGCCTGATCGGGGCCGCATTGATCGGGATTTCCCTCTGGTGGTCCATCCGCGCCAATCGCAAGGAAGCGGTGGCGCAGGCAAACGCGCAATAACCGCTCCTTCCGCCGCCCCTCTTTTCCCGTGTTCGCAGTTGTGGCTTATTCAACACAGTCGGGAAACGATGAAAAAAATTGCAAGCGAAACGATTGTCAGCCGCAAGCGATCCATGCATAATTCTTCGTAGTTTGGGAGAGGAGGAAAGAGCGGCACATGTGGCCGCTCTTTCTTTTTGTGCGCAGCATCCGGCGCGTTTTCCTGCCCTAATTCCCGATCCCGTAATGCGCAGCCTTGGCGAGCAGGGCCTGCGCAACCGCGCTGTTGGCACCGTCGCTTTGCCGCAGGACCTTACCCGCGACGAGCGCCGACCGGCCGTTCGCCCTTTGCATGCGGTAGGCTTTCAAGGCGTAGCTGCGCGCCAGCTTGGCGTCACCGCCACGCAAGGTGAGCATGGCATAGGCCGACAGGCTATCGGGATCGTATGCGGCATCGCCCAGCAGGAAAGCCCGCTTGTAAAGGCGCCGGGCCTCTCCCGCCCGCCCCTTGCGGGCAGTGAAGTCCGCAGCCATGGCCGCCACGTTCCCATCCATGGGGTGTTCCCACAGATAATTCCGGACCAAGGTATCGGCCTTGTCTGCCTGCCCCGACAGGACCAGCGCCGCCGCCATGCGCTCCAACATCATGGGCGGATAACGCACATCGGCGGCCAGACTGTAATGATCCAGCGCCCGGCCATAGGCCCCCGCCGCCATATTGGCATCGCCCGCCAGCATCCGAATATCGGCCGAACCGGGATACCGGCTGACCGTCTGCTCTGCCGCCGCAACCGCTTCCCCCGGCGATCCGTTTGCGATCAGTTGGCGAACCATCGGGATCAGCGCATCCGTCTGGGATCGATCTCCACGCCAGCGCGATTCGAGCATGGCGACCGGTAGTGGCTCCGGAATCGCCAGCAACCGCAATGGCGCACGCGCGGCGGCCGCACGGTCGAGAAAGGGGGCGGCTTTCGCCCGGTCATCCTGCGCTTCGTAAGCACGCCCCACCAGCGTGAGAAGATAGGGCGAAGCGCCTTCCTGCTGGGCCAGCGGGGCGAAGCGGGCAGTCAGTTCGCGCATATGGCCCGCCTGATAGAGCGCCCTTGCCAGCAGCAACGGCACCGCACGATTATCCGGCTGGCGTTGCCACAGCCGCTCGAACAATTCGATGGACGTTGCGAAATTGCCCGCCTGGAATTCGAGTATCCCGTTCAGCAGCATCGCGGAGGGGACGTCGCGCAACGGTTCACCCGCCCGCAGCAGCAAGCGGCGGCCAAGATTGACTCTGCCTGCCCGCGCCGCCAGCACCGCCTGAAGATAGAACGCCTGCGGGCTGCGCGGATCGGCTTCGATCATTTGCCGCGTGGCCGCCAGCATATCCCCGGCCCGGCCCAATTCCCCCAGCGTCGCGGCCTAGTGAAAGAGGATTTCGGCGTTTTGTGGCGCCAGCGCGTGCGCACGCGCGAACCATGGCAGGGCAGAAACAAATCCTGTCGAATCGCGCACCAATTGCCCCTGAAAGGTGAGCGCAGCGGCATTCCCGGGATCGAGCCGGACGGCGTTCTGCACCGCGGCAATAGCCTGCAACTGCTCCCCCCCGCGATAGCGCAATTGCCCGATATCCACCCACAGCGCGGAACTGTCTGGCGTTAGCTTCAATGCCTGATCGAAGGCCTGTCCGGCGTCGGGCAGATTGCCCTCCCGCATTTTGAGTTGGCCAAGCATGCGGAAACCGTAGGCCCGTTCGCCCTGCGCGAACCGTTCCGGCTGCAACCAGTCGCGCGCCTGGGCAAGGTTGCCCTGCAACAGCTTGGCTTCCCCCATCGCGGCAGCGACCGTATCTCTGCCCGCCCCCCGTTTCAGCGCCTGTTGCAAGGCGGCATCGGCCGCGATGCCATCACCACGCGCCAGCGCCACTCGCGCCGTTTTCAGCGATATCAGACTGTCATCGCTGCCCAGGCCCGTGGCCGCCGGAAACAGGCACAGCAGCGCCGCGCACACCGCGATCCCACGCCGCCCATGTATTCGGGGTTCAGGCCTGAAGGTCATACTGCTTGAGCAGATCGTACAAAGTCGGCCGGCTGATACCCAGAAGCTTGGCCGTGTTGGAGATATTGCCTTCGCTGCGGGCCAAAGCGTGCCGGATCACCTTGCGATCCATCTGTTCGCGGGCGCTCTTGAGGTTCAGCGGCAGGTTCTCGTCATTCGCGCGATCGTGAAGGTCGAGATCCATTGCATTGACCAGCTTGCCATCCGCCATAATCGCCGCCCGTTTGATGCGGTTTTCCAGCTCGCGCACATTACCCGGCCATGACCATGCGTCGATAGCCGCCAGGGCATCGCTGGAAAACCCGGTCACTTGCGGGTTCATTTCGCGGGCGAAGCGCTTAAGGAGCGCTTTGGCCAGCAGAACAGCATCCCCCGGACGTTCTGCCAGCGCAGGAATCTTCACCACGATTTCCGCCAGACGATAGAATAGGTCTTCGCGAAACCGGCCATCGGCGATCATCGCTTCGAGATTCTGATGGGTGGCGCACACGATCCGGGTGTCGACATCGATCTGCTTGCGCCCGCCGATCCGTTCGATCGTGCGTTCCTGCAGAAAGCGTAGCAGCTTGACTTGCAAGGCCAGCGGAATATCGCCCACTTCATCGAGGAACAGCGTCCCCCCCTGGGCCAGTTCGATCTTACCCTCGGTCGTCTTGACCGCCCCGGTGAACGCGCCCTTTTCGTGACCGAACAATTCGCTTTCGAGGAGGTTTTCAGGAATGGCGGCGCAGTTGATCGCCACGAACGGGCCGCTGCGGCGGTCGCTCGCGTCATGCAGCCCCCTGGCCAGCAATTCCTTGCCCGTCCCGCTGGCGCCGAGCAGCATGACGGAGATGTTGGTTCTGGCCACGCGTTCGATCGTCCGCGCAACACGCACCATTTCCGGCGCGGCGGTGATGAGATGGCCCAGGACCGTATCGCCATCCCCCGCTTTCGAAAGCAGTCTGCGGTTTTCCGCCTCGATCCGATGGAGATTGAACGCCCGGCGGACGATCAGCCCCAGTTCGTCGATATCGATGGGCTTCTTGTAGAAATCGTACGCGCCACACTCGATGGCCGTCAGCGCGCTTTCGCGGGCGCCGTGGCCGCTGGCGACGATCACTTTCGTATCGGGCTTCAACGCCATGATCTCGTCCAGCACGGCGAACCCTTCGCTGGTGCCGTCGGGATCGGGCGGCAGGCCCAGATCCAGCGTCACCACCGCCGGCTCTTCGGCGCGCAGCGCGGCGATGGCCGACGCCCGATCCCCGGCAACGATCACCTCGAAATCGTCATAAGCCCATTTGAGCTGGGCCTGCAGCCCCGCGTCGTCTTCAACAATCAGCAGCTTGGGTTTGTTGTCAGCCATCATGCCACCTCGGCTTCACCGAATTTCGTCGTTGCAATCGGATCGTGCGCGCCGGGTTTCGGCAAGCGCACGAAAAAGCGGGTTCCCACACCTTCGCGGGATTCGACATCGAGCCGCCCGCGCATCATCGTTATCAGGGTGCGGGCTTCGAAAGCGCCGATGCCGAACCCGCCCTGCTTCGACGATACGAACGGCTTGAACAGGCGCGAACGGATGAATTCCGGGCTCATCCCCTCGCCCGTGTCGGCAATTTCCACGATCCCATAATCGCCATCCTCATGCACATGCAGGGTTACCGGGGCATTGTCCCGGCTGGCATCGATGGCGTTCTGCACCAGATGGGCCAGGGCCTGCTCCAGCCCCTCGCGCTGCCCTTCGACGACACAGGGCGCACACTCGGCCCGCAGTGCGGGATAAGCCCGCCCGTATTGCGCCGCCACGCGGGCGACGCATTCATCCAGCGCGAGCGGTTCCACCTTGTCGCTGCCTTGCGTGCCATAGCGCCCAAGGCGGACGAGCAACCCGTTCAGCTTGTCCGCGCTGCTGCGCAAAGTGGTCAGCATGTCGGCGCGAAAGGCGGGCTTTTCGATGTGCCGCTCCGCGTTACGCGCCAGCAGCGCCAACTGGCTCGCCAAATTCTTGATATCATGCATGACGAAGGCGATGCGGCGGTTGAATTCCTCGAACCGGTTCGCGTCGTGCAGGGCTTCCTGCCCCGCATGTTCAGCCATGTAGCTGGCCAGTTGCTGCCCCACCACGCGCAGCAGATCGAAATCCTCCCAATCCAGCTTGCGGACGAGCGGCGGACGGCACAGGATAACCAGCCCGGTCAGCCGGTCGAAATGCTGCAGGGGCACGATGGCCCATGCTTCCCCCTCTTCGACCAGCCAATCGGGAACGGCGTCGCCCTCCCCATGTTGGCCAGTGCCTTCACGAATATCGTCGATATCGCAAATGAAATTGCCTGCCGAAAAATACTGCACCGCACCGGCATCCATCGCCAACGCGGGGATGTTGCCCCCCTGCCATTTCCAGAGCGCCGCCAAGGCCATCCCGCCGTGGGTGTCCGGCACCAGCAGCACCCCGCCGGGACTTTCCGTGATGTCGGCCAGTCCCTGGATGACGCGTTCGTGCAGCGATGACACGTCCGGCCCGGCCCGGCCCATCGTATGCGTCAGCCGCAACCATTCCGCCCGATAATCGTAGCGGTGCTGGAACAGATGCTTGAGCATCACCACTTTCAACCACCGCCGCAAGCGCACCGATGGCAGCCAGAGCAGCGCCACCACGCTGGCCGTGAACAGGAAGGCCACTTGCGTCAGCCGGGCATAGTCTCCGCCGATCCATGCCAGCGCACGCGCGATAATCATCATCGACACGAAATACAGGCCGATCGCCACGAGCGAGAGCGTCTGGAAAGTCACCGTGCGCGACGGCATGAACCGCAGGTCGCGCGCGGTTCTGCTCACCCCGAGAGCGAGCGGGATCGTGGCCAGGGCGAGCGCAGGCCCACGAATGGCAGAAAGTTCGACCGGCACTCCATCGCTGAGATAGACGACGGTGTAATAATTGAGTTCGATTACCCACATCGCCGCAATGGCCGCGACCGACCAGCGCATATCCGATTTCGCGGACGGGGAAGCCAAGGCGTTCACATAGAGATTATGCGTCAGCAGCAATGCCCCGATGGCGACGAGAAGATGCAGGATGACCGTAGTCTGAAAAACCAGATCCGGAGCATCCGCCACCTGTGCGAGTTCCCGTTGCGCCAGCAGAAAAAGGGGCTGCACCCCTTCCAGAGTGGCGAGAGTCAGCAGAACCGGCCGCACCGGCTGAACCGTCTTGTGCTGCCCAACGCTTTCGAACAGGCAATAGAGCAGGAAAAGCCACGCGAGATTGCGCGCGCATTCCGCCAGCATGGCCCAGGTGGACAGCGGGGCATAGGCCGCCGCCAGCAAGGCCCAGCATGCCATCATCCCCACGGCGAGGCAGGCGGCCTGCCGCACGCGCGTCAATTTCCCGCCACGCCCGACCCAGACCGCAAGGCAGGCGCAAACCACGGCGCTGGCGAGATAGCTCCAATAACCGAGCGTTTCCCAGAACGCCTCGCCGGGCATCAGCGGGCGCCTTCGTTCCAGAGAACGACGCGCAGCGTTTGCAGCAGGATCAGCAGGTCTAGGAACGGCGTGTAGTTCTTGGCGTAATAGAGATCGAATTCCAGCTTATGCCGCGCATCCTCGATCGAAGCACCATAGGGGTAATTGATCTGCGCCCATCCGGTTATGCCGGGCTTCACCATATGCCGTTCGGCGTAATACGGCAGTTGCTCTTCCAGATCGCTCACGAACTGGGGGCGTTCGGGGCGCGGCCCGACGAAGCTCATCTCCCCTTTGAGAACGCTCCACGTTTGCGGCAATTCGTCGATCCGCACCTTGCGGATCAGCCGCCCGATGCGAGTGACGCGCGGATCGTTGGCCTGAGCCCATTTGGCCCCGTCCTTTTCCGCATCGGTCCGCATGGAGCGCAGCTTGATGAGTTCGAACGGCTGCCCGTAAAGGCCAACGCGCGTCTGCCGGAAAAAGGCCGGCCCACGGCTGTCGATCTTCACCAGCAAGGCAAACAGCAGGATGATCGGGAACGTCAACAGCAGCAGCAGACTGCTGGCGATAATGTCGAACATCCGCTTGGCGATGCTCGAAACCATCCGGGCGGATGAAAACCCGTCGGAAAAAATCAGCCAACTGGGATTGAGCGTGTCGAGATCGACCCGGCCGGTTTCCCGTTCCAGAAAGCTCGAAAAATCGTTCACATGCACGCCCGCCGTCTTGATCCGCAGGAGATCCTTCAACGGCAGGGCATTGCGCCGTTCTTCCAGCGCCAGCACCACTTCACTGGGGCCGAGGTCCTGCACAAACCGGTTGAGGTCATTGATCGCATTGCGGGAGATGGCTTCTTCTATCGCGGGGGCGTTGCTGCTCATCGCGATGAAACCGACAATCCCGAACCCGCTGTCGGGCCGTTCGGCCAGTTCGCGCAGGCGCACGGCGCGGTGACCTGCGCCCAGCACCAGGACCCGCCGCCGAAACGCACCCGCCCCTAGCAAGCTGCCGATAATCAGGCGATTGGCGAGCAGCAGGACGATGGCAAGGAACATCGCATAGAGAAGCGTGGAGCGCCAGAAATCGAGCCCCCGCACAACAAAGTCGATGAACGAAAGGGCGATGACGGCCAGGCTGACCGCAACCAATATCCGCGCCAGTGCGAACCGCATCGAGCGCAGCGCATCCGCGCCATAGACCCCTACCGAAATCATCGCCAGCAGCACGACCGCCACGAACGTGCTGAGCGATGCGAACCTGCCGGATACCGATCCGAGGTGAGTGCCGATCTGCTCGGCCCGCAAATGCCAGGCAGTTTCGCCCGCGATGTAGAGCAGGACCAGATCGATCAGGCCCAGCAGCAACACCGCATGCGGGATGTAATGTTTGAACAGGCGGATCATCGGTTTCTACGACATAGCTCTCATTTTCGACCGCAATGTTTAGCAGCAAGAAATGAAATGTCGGTAAATTTGACAGCGAATTTTCTGCCACTCGGCTGGAAATTCGGCAAAAAGTGCAATGTGGCAGAAACGTGCCGCACGGCTATGTCAGAAAATTCGACAAGGGCAGGTACTTTAGGAAAGCGCTCCCCCTCGTGGGGCGGAGGGTTTTCCCGGAAAATCGTTCGCGTCCCGCTCGCGGTGCGAAGCGTGCGAGGGTAGGCCCGTAAAAGCCGAATGCATCAGAGCCGGGTGAACAACCACACCGCTACGATGGCGGCGAACAGCACCACAAACAGCGCCAGCCAGCCTGCACGCGGCGAAAATTGCCGCTTGTTCCCGGAACTGTTGGCGCGCGCCATGCGATGCCGGTTCACTCGCTCTCGCGGAATATCGTCATGCATCGCAGACCACCTCCTTTCCTTCCGAATAACGGGGATAGGATCGCTCCGGTTCCAGCCATCGGGCTGGGCTGCCCATAAGCGCAGCTCACCTGTCTGGCGGTTTGCACGCAAGTTCACTGCGTGTTCAGCCACCTTGGTGTTATTTTATGTGGCATGCCCGCAGCTTCACCGGCTGGCGGACGCTGAAAAGGAGAAAGGGTCATGCGCATCGGTCTTGGACGCCTGAGCCTTGTGCTGGCTTTGGCAATAACCACTTTCACCGCCGCAACCACGGCGGAAGCACGCGATTATTATCGTCGAGGAAACGACGATGCTGCGCTCGCCATCGGTGCCGGGCTGGTGGGCCTAGCCGTCGGTGCGGCTATCGCTTCCGATCATCACGACCGTTACTATTACCGTGATCGGCCCGATTACCGGTATTATCCCGATACCTACTACTATCCGGAACGCCGCTATTATCGCTATCGTCCGGAACGCTATTACCGGTATCGCCCACACGAATACCGCGACTATCGCCCTTACCGGTACGACCGCGGATACTACATGCGCCGCCGTTGATCGATGAATGGCGCAAACTGATCCGGGACATCGGCGCAAGCCATTGTCCCGGAGAAGTCCGTTACCGCTTCAGGCATCATTATTTCAGCTTGTTGAGATAGCTTCTCACAGCTTTTCCCAAAGCGCCGGGTGTTGCTTCAAAGCCTCGCGCAGCGGCGCCTTCCCTTTTTTAAGGGATTCCGGGCTGCCTCATGCTGCGCGTCAAAGGCATCGCGTCAGGAAAAAAAGAAACGGCGGAAACTCCGCCGTTTGCCGCAAAATCGCGCTTTTGCAGATAGACATGGTGCCCCTGGCCCGACTCGAACGGGCACTTCCGAAGAAACTCGATTTTGAG
>CAYXMY010000089.1:0-11217 GCA_964466155.1 uncultured Caenibius sp.
GCGCCATTCCCGAACAAAAGAGAGAACGGTGGGTGAGATCGGCTATCTGATCGGTGAACTCACTCAGTGGAGCCGCAGCTGGACCACCACCTGGGCATCGAAGCATCTCGACGCGCTATTTGAGGGCATTTGCTCCGCTTATCACCAAGCGGATTAATGTGCGTGTCGCATCTTCGCTGACATCGCCGCCTCCCAGAAACAGGCGCAAGACTATGGGACCCATGATCGCGTCGATCAGCAGATCGACGTTTTGAGGCGCAAGGATTTCTCCGCTTGCGATGGCATGGTCGAGTATCGCGCGCAGCGGGGCCTTTCTTTGCTCGATATAGGTGTGCAAGGCTTCCATCAGCGCAGGGTTATCGGCGCATTGCGCGACCAGAGACGGCATCATCGTCACCATTCTGGTTTGAGCTTCGAGTTCCCCCGGGGTGTTTTTCACGAGCTCCACAAATTGCTGAATGAAGCCTGTCAGGCTTTCGATCGCGTCACCCTTTATTTCCGCCTTGATGGCAGGGATCGCGCCCAATGCGGCGAGGACGACTTCCTCTCTTGAGCGCCAGCGGCGGTAAATTGTCGCCTTGCTGACTGACGCTGCCGCCGCAACACGATCCAGAGTAAACCCCTGCAAGCCATACTGAAGCAGGATCAGCATGGCCTGATCGAGTATCGCGCGTTCTGCTTCCTGGCTGCGGCGACGCCCTCTGCGCCGGGGACTTTCTTCAGCCAAATTTCCGCTCCAACTGCTTTGCCCCATTCAATCGATGCAACGCAGGTAATGGTCTGGCGATGATGGGTCAACAAGCCCTATCAAAACCATCTCTGAAAAATTCCATGTAAAATCCTGTTGTGTACGCATGCGTACCTATTTAGGTAATCTCCATAAATACGAATCAACTATATGAAATTCATTATTTCACACAAGGTACGCATGCGTACCTGATAGGGAGGAAGATGATGTCATCCAGTTTCAGGAGTTACGGACTTGCGGGCAGCCTTCTGGCAATCGGCCTCGGTTCCACTCCGGCCATGGCGCAGGACGAGCAGGCGCAGCTTTCGGAAATCGTCGTCACAGCCTCGCGCACAGGGGAATCGCGGCTCAGCGACACACCGATCGCCATCACGGCCCTCTCTGCGGACCAACTCGACCAGCGCGGCGTACACGACATTCGCGGCCTGACCGATTACACGCCCAACCTGCAGATTGCCGACTTTGCCGGATATGCGCAGATATTCATACGCGTGGTCGGGTCCAACGATCAGTTCGCGGGCACCGATCCCAGTTCCACGGTGCACCTCGATGGTGTCTATCTTGGCCGCACCCTGGGATATTTTTCCAGCTTCCTCGATGTCGAACGGATCGAGGTTCTACGCGGGCCGCAGGGCACACTTTACGGGCGCAACTCGGTAGGCGGCACCATCAACGTCATCACCCGTAAACCAACGGATGAGTTCAAAGCCCAGCTTCAGGTCGGTGCGGGAACCTACGGTACGGCATCGGGTGCCGCCTACGTCAGCGGCGGGCTTGGCGGCGGAATCGCTGCGGGTCTTGCCGTGCAGTATCGCCGCAATGGCGATTATTTCGACAATGTCTCCACAGGCGGCGACATCGGGCGAGACAGCAATTTCGGAATTCGCGGGCAGATCGTTGCCCCGCTCGGCACTGGCGAGGCAATCTTGCGCGGTGACTATACCCGCCAGAAAGGGCGGCTTGTCGGCTATTCCAAACTGTTGGCCCCGACGGGCCTTGCCACTGACGATGCCGTATTGGGCGATTTCGACAAGGTTTCACTGAACCGTCACAACCGCCAGAAACAGTCGGGCGGCGGCGTATCTCTGGAGTTGAGCTTCCCGCTGTCCGATACGGTGACCTTGAAATCGCTCTCTTCATGGCGCCAGTTGCATGGCGATCTGGACTATGATTCCGATGCGAGCGCGATCGATATCGGGCGTTCCACGGTCAACCTGCGTCAGGAACAATACAGCGAAGACCTTTCACTGACTGGCAAGTTCGACAATCTCACGCTGTTTGCGGGCTTGTTCTATTTTCATGAAAAGGTGAAGGAGCCGCTGCGTTTCACACTCTATCCGGCGGGGGCCAGCAATTTCCGCCTGCCCGAAATCCGCACCAGTTCCATCGCGTTTTACGGACAGGCTGAATATGCTGTCAGCCCGCAGCTCTCGTTCGTTGCGGGGATACGATACACCCGCGAACGCAAGAAGCTGAACGGACGCTTCCTGTGGACCGCGTCGGCATCGCCTGATTTCGAGACGGCCCTGGCCGCCCCGGCCATCGGTGCCCCGTATTTCTACGATCCCTTCACTGCCCAGGCTTCGGAAACCTACGATGCCTGGACACCCAAGTTCGGGATCAATTTCCGGCCCAATAGCCACACTCTCATTTACGCGTCGGCCACGCGTGGCTTCAAGAGTGGCGGGTACGACATGGGATCGACCGACAAAGTGAATGCCGAACGCGGCTTCGCCCCGGAATTGCTGTGGTCTTACGAAGTGGGTGCAAAGACATCGCTGATCGACCGCAAGCTCGATATCGCGCTCACCGGTTTCCGGTATGACTACGACGATCTGCAGGTAACCCTGTTCGTTCCGCCTTCTTACGCCGTGACGCAAAACGCTGCATCTGCGCGGACCTACGGTGTCGAGCTGGAAATGCAGGCCCGGCCCGTTCGCGGCCTCACTCTCTCGGGAACACTGGCCTATCTCGATGCCAAGTATCGGCACTACACAGGCGCCTATACGGCGGCCTTCGGCGCGTTTGACGCCACCGGGAAACGGCTGAACAATGCCCCCAAATGGGCGTTCACCGTCGGCGCGCAGTATGAATTCCCGCTGGCGGGGGGGAACAGCTATATCGGTGCCGACTACAAATGGCAGGACGATCTCTACTTCAGCCCGGCCAACGATGGAGTGGGCGGGGTCAGCGGCTATCCTGAGCAGCAGAAGGCCTATGGCCTGCTCAACGCGCGCGTCGGGTGGACCAGCGACGATGGGCGTTATGGCATTGCCTTGGTCGGACGCAATCTGCTCGACAAGAATTACGTCGTGTCCACCGCCAGCTACACGGCCGCCATCAGCGGACGGCCGGGTACGCCGCGTACAATCGACGCCACGTTTACGGTCAACTGGTAAGAGGCGTCATACCCGCAGCCATTTGAGAGGTGCGGGTTTGCGGATTATGTGAGAACAGCGGTGGGTCAGGCCGCAAAAGGATATGGGTATGAGTAAAGGTGTTGCCGTTGTTACAGGAGCAAGCCGCGGTGCGGGCCAGGGCATTGCGCGGGCCTTGGGGGCAGCAGGCTATACCGTCTATGTCACCGGACGCAGCCAGACGCCGGATGCCTCGCCGCTGGGCGGGAGCATCCATGAAACGGCGGCGGAAGTGACCGCCGCCGGGGGACGTGGCATTGCCTTCGCCTGCGACCATGCCGACGATGAAGCGGTGCGCGATCTGTTCGCCACCGTTGAGCGTAACGAGGGGCGGCTGGACATTCTGGTCAACAATGCCGCAGCGGTCAGCAACGATCTGATCCAGCGCGGGCCGTTCTGGACCAGACCTGTCAGGATGGCGGACATCATTACCGTCGGCCTTCGTTCAAGCTACATCGCGGCCCATGCGGCGGCCCCTCTGCTCGTCGCCAAGCCGGGCGGGCTGATGATCTTCACCTCTGCGCCGGGTGCGGTCAATTATGCCCACGGTCCGGCCTATGGCGCGCAAAAGGCCGGGACTGACAAGATGTCGGCCGATATGGCGGTGGAACTGCGCCCCTTCGGTACGGCGTCTGTCAGTATCTGGATGGGCCTGCTGAAGACAGCCCGGTCGGCGGCTTCCATGGCGGAAAAGCCCGGTCAGTTCGATTTTCTGCTGCCCTATATGGAAACGCCCGATTTCACGGGGCGCCTGATCGCGGCGATACACAGCGATCCGGATATGATGGCGCTGTCGGGCCGCACCGTGATCGGGGCGGAGCAGGCACGGGAATATGGCGTGCTCGACATCGACGGAAACAGCCCGGACTCCCTCCGTCCCGTCGTCGGTGGCCCCTTCAAATATGATGAGCGCATCATCGATTGATGGAGTGGGGAGGGCGCACCGGCGGGCAAGGCCAATCTGCCCTTAATCGTTCTGTGAAGGAGTTCCCGGAGCCCCCCGGAGGATCGCGGTGATCGTCCCAATATCCTTCAAAACGCGGTAGTGAGCGCGTTCAGGATATCGCCGTGCGTGATGGGTTCGAGCCGGGTTTCGCCGGTGTCGAAAGTGAGTTGCGCGGGCCGCGTTGCTTCGAATGGGGGCCAGGCGGCCAGCCCGTTGGCTCGCGGTGTTCCGTTGCGGGCGAAGCCGGTCCAATATTGCAGCATCTGGGCGGACAGGTTTCTGTCCGCGTCATCGGCAAGATCGGCTTTGAACGGGAAGCGGGCCAGCGTGCCGAAAACGTAGAAAATCTCGGTGCCATGGGGTGCATCGGGTGTGGTTTTCCGGGTCTGGGCGGGCCGGGCGTCAAACTTGTAGAGCCATACGGGCGCTGCCCGGGATGCCTCTACCGCGACTTTGAAGGTCATTGCGCCAAGGAAGGCGTCCGAACGCAGCATGCCATCGGCCCTTGCCGCGTTTCCGCTGGCTGCTCCGGCGTAGTGAGCATGGATAGAGGGGCGCTTATCCTCGGGCATATGCTCCAATATCTGTTCGGCGGTTTTGGGCAGGATCGGGATAGTGGCGTAACCGCCATCGGAGAAGCTCCACACATCGCCTTCCAAGCTGTTGCTGCCGACAATCATGGGGAGATGCGCCTGCCTGCCGGTGGCAAAAATCTCCGCAAGTGTGGCAGGCAGGACTTGCCCATCCACCATCGGCCCACCGGTTTGCATGATTGCCATGATTTCCGGCATCGACGGTGCAGCCGGGGCCACGCGTTCCACGGGCAGAGCCCGAAGAGCTTTCAAGGCTGCCGCATCATCGCCGCGAATGCCCAAACTTTCGGCCCAGGTGCGCCCCAGGCTCTCGGCCGAGGGGGCGGATGGCGCATCGCGCGCGATATCGCGTGCGTTCATCATCACGGCGCCGGATTCGACGATTGCCTTATGGAAAAGACCTCGCGCCATGGGTGAACCCATCAGCGCCAAGGTGGAGAAGCCCCCCGCAGATTCGCCGAACAGCGTGACGTTGCCGGGATCGCCTCCGAAAGCCGCGATATTCCGCTGGACCCAGCGCAGCGCGGCGATCTGGTCCAGCAAGCCATAGTTCCCGCGCGCCGCGCCGCTTTGCTCCTTGCTCAGGGCGGGATGGGCGAAGAAGCCAAGCCGCCCGAGCCGGTAATTGAGCGTCACCAGAATCACGCCATGCCGGGCAAGAGCGCTGCCATCGAATTGCCGTTCCGATCCCGCGCCCGCGATAAATCCGCCGCCGTGAATCCAGACCATGACCGGCAGCTTGCGCTTCGCATCCGGTGCGCCTTCGGGCGCCCAGATGTTGAGAGAGAGGCAATCCTCGTCCGTCTTTTCCAGAGGGGAAAGTTGCGTGGGCGTGACAAGCGTTTGCGGACAGCTTGCACCGAACCGCGTGGCCTGCCGCACGCCAGTCCACGATGCGGGTTCCTGCGGCGCGCGCCAGCGCAGTTCCTTGACGGGCGGCGCGGCGAAAGGAATGCCTTTCCAGGAAAGGATCGCGCCCTCGGCGGTCCCGGCGACCCGGCCGGAAGCGGTTGCGACAATCGGGGCGGAAGGGGAAGCCATGCCCGGCGCCGGGATCGACAGGGCGAGGCTGGCCACGAGGCCGCATACCAGACGTTGTCTTTTCATTTTGTTTCCTCCCGCATGCGATTGAATTCGGTTGGCTCAGCCGGTGCTCCCGGCCGTGTCGAGCAGCATTTGCAGCCCGCCGACGATATGGCGAAATCCGAAGTCCAGTATCTCGGAACTGGGCGTTTCGGCATGGTGGCGATGCACCCGGCGCAGCAGTTCCCTTTCCGCCGGTTGGAACGGATCGAGCGCGTCTTCGCCAAACCCGCGCACCTGGTTGGGCCCGGTGATGTAGCCCTGGATAAACCCCAGGGATGCGTGGCTGAACCATCGCAACATATAGGCCAGCCGTTCGTCATCCGGTTCCTGCTCCGCCAGGACCTGCATCAAGGGAAGCCAGACCCGGAGCCAGCCGGGGGAGAGATGCTCATCCCAGGCAATAACTTCCAGCGCGATGGGGTGACGTTGAAAATGCGCGGTCAGAATCCGCAGCCATTCCAGAACGAATGTCTGCCATTCTCCCGATCTGTCAGGCAGCGCGATCTGATTGAACGCCCGCTCCGCCACCGCATCGAGCAGCGCATCCCGGCTCGGAAAATAGCGATAGAGAGCCATCGGGGCCGCGCCCAGCCGCTTGGCGAGCTTCGCCACCGTGAAGCCCGCCACCCCCGTTCCTTCCACCATGGCCAATGTCGTGGTGACGATCTGCTCGCGCGAAAGGCGGCTGGGGCGGCCAGGGCGGCGTGCAAGAGGCGCGGCAGTGTTCATGCCATGATGAATAGGGCGGTTGGCTCTCCCAGACAAGGTTAGCGTATCGCTTACACAAACTCTTGACCGGCCATGCGGGAAGGGTATGTGTACGTCATACACAAACTCCGGCCGAACGCGGAGATTCAACTCGGGAAAAGAGCGATGCCATCCATCACCAATCAGCATGAATCCGCCCGTTCACTGGCCCTTTGTTCCGATGTGGAGGCGGGCAAGCGAAACCTCGACGCATTTGGGTACACTGTTCACAAGAACTTCATCCCGCCGGAACAGGTCGAAGCGTTGAGGGAGCGCGTGCTCGAACAGGCCGAGATGGAGCTTGCGGCCGGGGTTGCGAGCATTTCCGCCAGCGGGCACGCGGGCAAGGATCGCCATTATGGCGGGCGGGATGAAACCGCGCTGCCCATTTCGCAACAGGTGGGTTTTTTGCCCAACAAGGGCGCGGAATTTCGCGCCTTGATGCATCACCCCATCGCGCTGGCCTATGCGCGCCATGTGTTTCGGGATGTTCCGTTCAATATTGTCTCGCAAAGCGCTCTGATGCTCCGCAACGGTGGGAAGCGGCAGGTCTTGCACGCCGATCAGCAGGCCTGGCCATTCGCGACCCCCATCCCGGTGATGATAAACGTGACCGTGGCGTTGTCCGATTACGAAGCGGAAATGGGGGCAACCAACGTGGTGCCCGGCAGCCATCGCTTTCCCTCCCCCGATCTCGACATGCCGCATGAAGAGGCGGCCGCGAGCATCGGCAGCGCGCTCCTTCCCATGGTCTGCAAGGCGGGGGACGCATTGGTTTTCGAAAGCCGCACATGGCATTGCCAGGGGGATTCCACCTCGGACAAAATCCGGCTTGGCATCGGCAGTGTCTATGGCATGCATATGGTGAAGCCGCAGGATTTCTATCCCGCAATCATCCATGATTCAGTTTACGATCACCTGTCCGAAGAGGACAAGGATATGCTCGGCTTCACTGTCCATTATGAATACGGGGGCAGGATCGGCCCGAGAAACGCGCACGATCTGAGAGCCAACACCAATTGCCGCCATCCCTACATTCCTGAGCTTCGGCGCGGCGGAGCGGGCGATGAAGCGGTCCTGTATGAAGACATGCGCGTCGCTAAGACGGACGTACTCTCTCACCCCGTGGCCTAGCGGACTGGTCTAAAACCGCTTTGCGACATGACAAAAACGTAATCTGCGCCTCATGCTCGGCCCATCTGCATGCGTCTATCGGCTGCACATGGGAACGGAAGACGTATGAAGCAGCCGGTATTTTACGATCCGTCGGGGCGGCGGGGCATCTGGGCGCGGCGCGTTGTGGCCGCGTTGCTGGTTCTGCTCGTGGCGGCGGTGCTTGCCTTTGCCACCACGTTGATCGCCGTGGAACCCGACCGCGATCTCGCCTTGCCTCTGCCTCAGGCGCATGCGGCCCGGCTGACGGGGCTGTCGCGCCTCGGCCACAATCTCAAGGGCTGGCTGCCGCGCTCCTTGCGCGGGCATAGCGGCACCAAACCGCTGACAATCGGTTTCTATGTGCCTGACGATGCGATGAGCATCGCTTCATTGACGCGCAACTTCGGCCAATTGAACTGGGTCGTTCCGGCAACGGTATCGGTGTCCGGTTCGGATCACCATCTGACGATCACGCAGGACAAGCAGTTCGACCGGGCAATTACCGCGATGCCCCGAGCCCCGAAAGTTCTGCCCATGGTGCAGAATTACGGCAACGAGGCATGGGACGCGACCAATGTCGCGCCCTTGCTGCAGGATGCGCACCAGCGGCTCAAACTGGCCAAGGCGCTGGGGCAGATGGTCGTGAAGCAGCAGGATGCGGGGTTGGTGATCGACTTCGAAATGCTGCCGGCCAATGCCCTGCCCGGCTACGTTCGCTTTCTCGCCACGCTGCGGGCGCAGATGCCGCAGGGCGCGAAGCTCGCCGTTACCGTTCCGGCGGGCGACGATTCCTGGCCGCTGGCGGCCATCGCCCGGACGACCGATCACGTTATCCTGATGGCATACGATCAGCACTGGCAAGGCGGCCAGTCCGGCCCGGTTGCGGCGCAGGATTGGTTCGTGCGGCAGGTTGAGAATGTGCAGCGGCAGGTCGGCGCAGCCAAGCTGGTGGTGGCGCTGGGCAGCTATGCCTATGATTGGCATGGCGGCAAGGCCGATGCGCTTTCGCTCGAGGAAGCGTGGTTGTCCGCGCATGACAGCGCCGCGCCGGTGCAGTTCGATCCGGGCAGCGGCAACGCTGGGTTTGCCTTCGATGAAGACGATGGGCATCACCACCAGGTGTGGATGCTGGATGCGGCCACCAGTTGGAACCAGTTGCAGGCCTTGCGGCGGATGGGGCTGCAGAGTGTCGCCCTGTGGCGGCTGGGCAGCGAGGATTCGGGCATCTGGTCGGATCTGGCGGCTTTCCGCAAGGGCGGCACACCCAAGCTGACGCTGCTGCGCAGTTCGTTGAACGCCGATGTCGAAGGCAACGGAGAATTGCTGCGGATCACCGCGACCCCGCGCGATGGCGCGCGGCGCGTCCATTTCAATGCGCAGGGCCTGATCGACAGCGAAACCTATCTCAATCTCCCCACTCCCTATCAGGTGCAGCGTATGGGGATGCGGCCGCATATGGTCGCTCTCACGTTCGACGATGGACCGGACGCGACCTGGACGCCGAAAATCCTCAACGTGCTCGAAAAAGAGCACGTTCCGGCGACCTTTTTCGTTATCGGGGAGAACGCGCTCGAACATCCGCAATTGCTGAACCGGATCGTGGCCGATGGGGACGAGATCGGCAATCACAGCTATTCCCACCCCAATATGGCGACGATTTCGCCCCAGCAGACCATGCTGGAACTGAACGTCACCCAGCGTATGGTGCAGGCCTATACCGGGCGCGGCATGCGGCTGTTTCGGGCGCCTTACTTCGGGGATGCGGAACCGACGACCGCCGATGAACTGGGGCCGGCGCTCGATGCGCAGAAGGCGGGCTATACGATTGTCGGCCTGCATGTCGATCCGAACGACTGGCAACGCCCCGGTGTCGATGCCATCGTCAATCAGGTGATCGCGCAAGTGAACGGCGCCACCCCTGATCGTTCGGCCAATGTCATCTTGCTGCACGATGGCGGCGGGGAACGGTCGCAGACGGTGGCCGCCCTGCCGAGTATCATCCATGCGCTGCGGGCGCAGGGCTATCAGTTCGTGCCGGTGTCGGCGCTGGCCAATCTGTCGCGCGATCAGGTCATGCCCGTGGTGCAGGGGCGCGATCTGACGGCGGTTCGGGTCGATGTCGCGATTTTCGTTTTCCTTGCAGCGGCGACGGCGACGGTGCGCTGGTTGTTCTACATCGCGATTTCGCTGGGCATCGGCCGGGCGATCATGATGGCCGCGCTGGCCTGTTTCCAGTCGCTGCGCCGGAGGAAAGAGCCGCCGCACTACGAGCCCAGCGTTTCGGTCATCATCCCGGCCTATAACGAGGAACGGGTAATTGAATCTTCGGTGCGCCGGGTGCTGGCCAGTGAATATCCCGATCTGCATGTCATCGTTGTCGATGACGGATCGCAGGACGCAACGAGTGCGGTTGTGCGCGATGCTTTCGCCGGGGATTCGCGCGTCACGCTGCTGACATTGGTCAACGGCGGCAAGGCGGCGGCGCTGAACCGTGCGTTGCAGCAGGCCCGCGGCGAAATCGTGATTGCGCTGGACGCCGATACGCAGTTCGAACCCAGGACGATTGCCCGGTTGCTGCGGTGGTTCGCCGATCCCCGGATCGGTGCCGTCGCGGGCGATGCGCGCGTGGGCAACCGGGTCAATCTGGTGACCCGGTGGCAGGCGGTGGAATACATCACCTCGCAGAATCTGGAACGCCGGGCGCTGGCCGGGTTCGATGCGATGACTGTCGTCCCCGGCGCGGTCGGGGCGTGGCGGCGGGCCGCGCTCGACAGCGTGGGCGGCTATCCGGTCGACACGCTGGCGGAGGATCAGGATCTGACCATCGCCATCCAGCGCGCCGGCTGGCGAGTGACATACGATCCCGAGGCGGTGGCCTGGACCGAAGCGCCGGAAACCTTCCGCGCGCTCGCCAAGCAGCGCTATCGCTGGGCATTCGGCACGCTGCAGTGCCTGTGGAAGCATGCCGCGATCCTGCGTGACCGCTATCCGACCGGACTGGCGCTGATCGGATTGCCGCAGGCGTGGCTGTTCCAGATCCTGTTCGCGGCGATTTCGCCGTTGATCGATCTCGCGCTGGTGATTTCCATCGTGGGCACGGTGCTGCGGGTGCAGCAGCATGGCTGGGCGCAGACCAGCGGCGATGTCACGCGGATGGCGATTTACTGGGTGGGCTTCACCGCGATCGACGTTTTGTGCGGGTGGGTCGCCTATCGTCTGGATAGCCGCCGGGTGCGCTATCCCGCGCATCTGCTGGTGGCGCAGCGCTTCATCTATCGTCAGATCATGTACTGGGTGGTGATCCGCGCGATTGCCTCCGCCGTGGGCGGATGGGTGGTCAATTGGGGTAAGCTGGAACGCTCCGGCCGGGTGGCGCTCGGCAAGGGCTGAGCGCGCTCGCTCAGCCCGGGATGACGGTTTCGGGTGCGGATGCTTCGGACGGCGATGCGGGGAGGGCAAAGTCGCGCCACAGCATCACCAGCACTGCCATGGTCGCCGGGCCGACGAACAGGCCAAGCACGCCCA
>CAYXMY010000090.1:0-10999 GCA_964466155.1 uncultured Caenibius sp.
GTTTCAAGTCCTGCTTCGATTGCACAGGCTTTTGCAGATATTCGAGCACGCTTCGATCGGCTCGATTTCGCGGTCAACAATGCCGGGGTCACTCTGGAAGGCGAACCCACGCCGGAATGGAGCGATACCCATTACGATCGCACGATTGCGATCAATCTCGACGGTGTCTATCGCTGCATGCGCGAAGAAGTGGCCATGATGCGCCCGGCGCGGCGCGGGTCCATCGTCAATCTCGGTTCCGTTGCCGCTGTGGTGGGTGTGCCGCACTTGCCCGCCTATGTCGCGACCAAGCATGGCGTGGTCGGCATGTCGAAATCCGCGGCGTTGCAGTTCGGTCCGGACAATATCCGCACCAATGTGGTTTGCCCCGGCAGCACTCGCACCGCCATGATGGAAGGCGTGATGACCGCAAAGCCGGAACTGCGCGATCATGTCATCTCCGTTTGTCCCTTGCGCCGCATGGCCGATCCGAGCGAAATCGCTGAAGCCATCCTTTGGCTGGCCTCCGACCGTTCGAGTTATGTCAACGGGGCGGTGCTTCCTGTCGATGGCGGCTTTACCGCCGGATAACCGGCAATCGTGCCCGCGAGGGTGAAGTGATTTGGAACAACTGCTCGGCGAATGATCGCGCGGGGCCAGTCTCTTTCTCGATTTCGATGGAACACTGGTTGAGATTGTCGAGCAATCGGACAAGGTACAGCTTGCCCCCGGCTGGCGATGTCGATGCGCGCGAGAGAATCTATTGCACCGTGCCGCTTGAAGGATCGCTATCGGCGGCGAGCCATGCGTGGGCGGCCTGTTCTTCATCATCGCCGAAATGGCGCAGTTCCATGCGGAGGAGAGGGGCGGACAGGGCAATCATCCGTTTCATCCAGTCCGGCCCGCCAACAACCGCGTAGCGCGAGACGTTGCGCAGCAGTTCGAGTTTGAGCTGGATATATCGCGGATCGACCAGAATGGCCGGATCGAACCCGTCATAAGCGTGAATGTGCGCCAGAAGCTTGAGCGGTGCGCCTTTGTGGGCGTCGTCGGTCAGGCGGGCATAGAGCGCGTCCAGACTTTCGCGGGTGATGCGGCCGTTGATATCGAATGCCACGATCCCATCCTCATCGGCGATGCGGAGGGAGGCCGGGCGGGGCGTGTCGATTTCGCCCTTCACCCAGGCGAGCGCATGATCGCGTTGATCGGGCGTGAAGACTTCATAGGAAACGAACGGAAGCAGCGCGCTTTCGATCCGCGAAGCGCTGCGAATCCAGCTTCGGTCGCTGACAATTGCAATTCGCCCGAACTGGCTGAGATGGCCTAAATAGCGCAGGCCATGGCTGATATCGCTCATCCATGCCTCGGCCGTCATGCCGCCGAATTCGAGCACTTCAGCGAAGATATGAACTTTATCGCCGCGTGCGAATGCGTCGTCGAGCCGCTGCATGATTCGTTCGAGATCGGGCTTTTCGAGGCGGCCGGAAATGGTGACCGCAACAATGTCGTCCGCGCTCGGCAGTTCTTTCAGCATCGTTTGCTCCTGCGGCTTCCGGGCCGATCGTAGCGCCTTATCGGCCACCTGCTATGTATTGCCGCTGAACGGTTTTTCCGGAGGCTTCTAGCTTGCTCTCATTACGGGAATGCCGAAATATACAGGGAAAGTTGCCAACCGTGCAATAACCGGTTACTTTCCTTAATTAGGAGAGGTTATTCAGTATCGGCTGATGATAAATCACCGATTCTTCATTTTGTGAAGATGCAATACTTATGGCCGATAATCTGGACATGTTCGAAACGCTGATTACGCTGACCGCGGATATCGTGGCGGCGCACGTTGCCAACAATGCCGTATCGGTTGCGGATGTTCCCGCGCTTATCCAGAAGGTTCATGGAGCGTTGAACGCGCTGGGGCAGAAAACAAGCGAACCGGCGGCGCCACCTGAACCGGCTGTCTCGATCCGCGCTTCGGTGAAACCCGATTACATCATTTGCCTGGAAGATGGCAAAAAGCTCAAGCTTCTCAAACGGCATCTTGCAACCCATTACCAGATGACGCCAGAGGAATACCGCGCCAAGTGGGGTTTGCCTGCCAGCTATCCGATGGTTGCACCCAAGTATGCCGAACAACGCCGGGCCTTGGCAAAGTCGATTGGCCTCGGCCGCAAGCCTGCGGCGAAAGCTGAGCCGGAAAAGCGGACCCCTGCAAAGAAGCCGCCCGCCCGTCGTCCGCGCAAGAAAGCTGCCGCAACGCCGCCTTCCGCATGATACCTACGGGCAAGGCGCGCTCGCTTCATCCATGATCGCGTAAGCTCATATTCACGCAATGAGGAAGCAAAGGGATCGGGCTGCGCGCAATCGGTGCATGCGAAGCGGCTTGGCGATCCTGCCTTCCGCCAACTACGGAAGACCTGCCCATTTCATCTGAGTTCGCCCTTCGATGGGATGGGTGTGGAGGGGCTGGAGCGTGAAAAGTAACTGATCTGGCGATGTTCCGCTTGGCCAGCGAGAACAGTTTAGGTGTTGCTATTAAAGGAATACAACAGCCGGTTTGTATGCGGAATTTGGTTACACGCTGTATCAGTTTGCATGCTTATTGTGCCCATCGGTGTGTTTCCTTTGACATCTCCGGCCAATCCTAAATAGAACCGTATCGCAACGACTTTGGTATGCTGGGGAATTGCCCTTGCGGCCACGGTTTTGGGCAAGGAAATGAACACAAGATAATTCTCGGGAGAGGGCTAATGGTATCGCCGAAAACGGCCCCAGACGAAAAATACAAGCAGGCCGAGGGCAAGGTCTATTTATCCGGCAATCAGGCATTGGTCCGTATGACGGTCGAACAGGCCAGACGGGATCGCGCGAATGGCCTGCGGACCGCCGGTTTTGTTTCCGGCTATCGTGGCTCTCCGCTCGGCCATCTCGATCAGGATTTTACCCGTGTCCAGCCATTGCTGGAATCGCTCGACATTCGCTTTCAGCCAGGCGTGAACGAAGATCTTGCCGCAACCGCCGTGTGGGGCACGCAGGAAATCGGCTTCTTCGACCCGAAGTTCGAAGGCGTGTTCGGCATGTGGTATAGCAAGGGGCCGGGCGTTGACCGGTCCGGCGATGCGCTGCGCCACGCAAATCTCTGGGGCACCGCCCCCAAGGGCGGCGTGGTCATGGCTGTCGGTGACGATCCGATGAGCCGTTCCAGCTCGATCCAGCAGCAGAGCGAGCACACGCTCGCATCGATGTGCATACCGACGTTCAACGCCGCCAATGTGCAGGATATCTACGATTTCGGCCTGATTGCATGGCAATTGTCGCGTTTTGCGGGCACGTGGGTCGCCGTCAAGAGCGTCTCGGACATCTTCGAATCGTGGCTGGCAATCGACATCGACCCGGCGCACACCGCCGTGACCTTGCCGCCTCCGCCGCAGGGGAGCGTGCATACGCGCTGGCCCGACAGATCGGTCGATCAGGACGAGCGCATGTTGAAGCTGCGGTTGCCCGCCGTGCACGATTTCGTTCGTCTCAACCGCTTGAATCGCACCACGCACCAGTCCCCCAATCGGCGGGTGGGCATTATCACCACCGGCAAGAGCTGGTCCGATACGGTGGAAGCGCTGGCGGATCTGGGCATAGAGCAAGAGCAACTGGCTGCCAGCGGAGTCGAGATATTCAAGGTTGCGGTGGTCTGGCCTCTGGAAGCGGAGGGCGTGAAGGAATTTGCGCAGGGCCTCGATGAAATTCTGGTGGTGGAAGAATGCCGCCCCATCCTCGAACCGCAAGTCAAGGATATCCTGTTCAATCTGCCGGAAGCCCAGCGGCCGCGGATTCTGGGCAAGCGCGACAGCGCGGGCGAGGCGTGGTTCCCTTCCCACGGAGAATTGAACCCGGCCTTGATCGCGCGGGTCCTCTATCGCTGGCTGGAACCGCTTCACCGGACCGATGCCATGACGACCTGGATATCCTATCTGGACCATGTCGAGGATGAACTTGCCCGGCCTCGCTCCAATGTCGTGCGCAGCCCATATTTCTGTTCCGGCTGCCCTCATAACAGTTCCACGAAAGTCCCGCAGGGGTCTCAGCAATTGGCCGGGATCGGCTGTCACTGGCTTGCCAATCTCATGGATCGGGAAGTGGTGTCCTATCCCCATATGGGTGGCGAAGGAGCGAACTGGGCAGGGGCGGCGCATTTCCTGAACGATCCGCACATCTTCGCCAACGTGGGCGACGGCACGTGGTATCATTCGGGATCGATGGCGATCCGCCAGGCAGTCGCAGCCGGCGTCAACATCACTTACAAGATCCTGTATAACGATGCCGTGGCGATGACGGGCGGCCAGCCGGTTGACGGTCCCATCAGCGTCGCACAGATCACGCATGAACTGGCTGGCGAGACGGTGAGCCATATCGCCATCGTCTCCAGCCAGCCGGAGCAGTTCTCGCTCTCCGATTTCGCGGCGGGGACGACGCTACATCATCGCGATGAACTCGATACGGTGCAACGGCGGATGAAAGAGCTGCCGGGTGTTTCCGTCATCATCTATGAACAGACCTGCGCGACGGAATTGCGCCGCCGCCGGGGTAAGAAGCTGGCCCCCGATCCCGCCCGGCGTGTCGTGATCAACGATCGCGTATGCGAAGGGTGCGGGGATTGCTCGGTTCAGTCCAATTGCCTGTCCGTGCAGCCGCTGGAAACCGAATACGGGCGCAAGCGCAGCATCGATCAATCGGCCTGCAACAAGGATTTCTCCTGCATTAAGGGCTTCTGCCCTTCGTTTGTGACTATCGAAGGCGGGGAATTGGCGAAGCCGCAAGGCATCGTGATCGACGCATCCCTGTTTGCCGATCTGCCGGAACCGAAAGTGCAGCCGACGGAGGATGTGTTCGGCCTGATGGTCGCCGGGATCGGCGGCACCGGGGTGGTGACGATCTCCAATCTGATCGGCGCGGCGGCACAGGCGGAAGGCAAGGCCGTGCAAGCGCTGGACCTCACCGGTCTCGCACAGAAATTCGGCGCGGTTTACTGTCACCTCAAAGTGGCTGACAATGCGGACGAATTGAAGGCGACCCGCCTTTCAGTGGGGCAATGCGATGTCCTGATCGGCGCGGACATCGTCACCGCCGCATCGGACGATTCCCTGTCCCGTCTGCGTTCCGGCACCAGCGTCGCGGTCATCAACAGCCATGCGACAGTGACCGGCGCATTTACGCGGGATCGCGATTTCACAATTCCGGTCAGCGACCAGCAAGCCGCAATCGAACGTTTTTGCGGTCAGGGCCGCGTCACCTTCGTCGAGGCGACAGAGCTTGCCGAAAAGCTTACCGGCAATACGATCGGGGCGAACATCATGTTGCTGGGCTTCGCCTGCCAGATGGGCTGGCTGCCGGTGACGCACGCTTCGCTGGAACGTGCGATCCAGGAAAACGGCGTGGCGGTGAAGGCCAATCTTCAGGTTTTCGCGCTCGGTCGTCTGCTTGCTCATGATCCCGATGCGGTTTATGCGCTGACAGAGGCAGCCGATCCGCATCGCGACAGCTTGCAGCTTTCCGAAACGCTCGATCAGTTGATCGCGCGCCGGCGGAAGGATCTGGTCGTCTATCAGAACGAGGCGCTGGCCGGGCGTTACATGGCGCTGGTGGAAACCACCCGCGCGCGTGAACAGGCGGCCACGCCCAATTCCTCCGTCCTTGCCGAAGCGGTGGCGCGCAATTTCTACAAGGTTCTGGCGTACAAGGATGAATATGAGGTCGCCCGTCTCTATACCGACGGTGCTTTCCTCGAAACTGTCCGGCGCGGGTTCACCGGCGATTACAAGCTCAATTTCCACATGGCGCCGCCGCTGCTGTCGCGCGTCGATCCGGCGACCGGCAGACCGAAGAAGCGGGCATTCGGTCCTTGGACGATGCGGATGTTCTCGCTCCTTTCGCGCGGCAAGGGATTGCGGGGCACCCGGCTGGACCCGTTTGGGTATAGCGAGGAACGGCGTGCGGAGCGTGCTCTGATCGAGACCTACGAAGCCTTGATAGGCGATGTGCTGCCCCGATTGACGGCCGCCAATCACGACGCTGCCGTGGCTCTGGCCCGCTGGCCTGACATGATTCGCGGCTACGGCGAAATTAAGGCCGAAAGCATGCGCGACGCCGCGGTTGCGTTGGATCGCCTCAAGGCAGAATTTGAAAGGGGTGGGCAGAGTGCTGTCGAGCCGAGTGTATCGGCCGGAGAGCTGATCGCGGCAGGGTGATGAGTAGGCTATCTTGCCTTTGCCATACTTGAAGGTGTCGCCCGGAATTCGAACGGCCATAGCCGGTGAGATCGAATCCGGGCGTACCGTTCCCCGGATTATGCCCGGGGATGCGCGGTGGCGTTTATGGGAGGAGCGATTCTTACAGCAGTTTAATGTTCGGATCAGTTTCCGGTAAAATCCGCAGGCGCATCTTACCCGGCGTTCCAAGGGTCAAATAAGGAGACAGGCAATGCGCATTTCGATTGTGCTCTCCGCAATTGCCGCCTGTGCGCTCATCGGCGGCGTTGCCGAAGCGAGAGCCCCGAGGCAAACCGGCGAAGCCAAATTGGCGAAGATCGTCGAAGGTCGAGAGGCCGGGCCTCCTGTCAGTTGCCTGCGGCTCAACGATATCCGTTCGTCCCGGATCGTGGATGGCACGGCCATCGTTTATCAGGGCATGAACGGCACGCTTTATATCAATCGGCCAGCTTCGGGCGCGCCTTTCCTGCATGACGGTTTGACGCTGGTGACGGATACGCACACCGATCAACTGTGCAATGTGGATGTCGTCCGCCTGATGGACATGACATCCCGCATGCCGGCGGGTTCGGTGGGGCTGGGCCAGTTCGTCCCTTATCCGGCGCCGCATCGCCATGCTCGTTGAGCGGGCGTTCACCGCTTCTCTGGAAAGAGCGGGCGCACAGCCATATTGCGATAAGGATGGCGACAATCGCATGGCTGCCGTCCGCTCTTTCCGGATACGATCCCTTTCCCCCTCCGGCCAGCGCGCTGACTGCCGGGGGCCAGCGCGGTGAAGGGTTGGTGGGCGCCGATACTACGGCATGATCGCCATAACAGGAATTTTGCTTGTTTTTTCATCACTTGTGTTGCCGCTTTCCGAAGTCGCTTCGACAGCCATATATCGGCCGCACCATCGTCCTCTGGTGAGAAGGAATTTCGGATGGGAGACTCTGGTTCGGTAGGGGCCGCAGCGGCTCTGGGGCGGATGCGCGCTCCTCTTGTCGCGGCGCTTCTTGCCTTGTGCATTACCGGGGTTTCCGGTTGCTCCGGCGCCAAGAAGGGGGCGGATGGCAAGCGGCGGCCTCCGGCCACGGTCGGCATGGCGAAAGTGGTCCGGGCAGACATGCCGATTACGCTGACCGCAATCGGCACCGTGCAGCCCGTGACCGTGGCGACAGTCCGTACGCAGCTTGCCGGAACCCTGTTCAGCCTGCATTTCACCGAAGGGCAGACTGTCGCCAAGGGGCAACTTCTCGCCCAGATCGACCCGCGCCCTTACACGCTGGCATTGTCGCAGGCGCAGGCCAATCTCGCGCGCGATGAAGCCCAGCTCAAGCTCGCGCAAGTGGATCTCAAACGCTATCAGACTTTGCTTTCGCAGGATTCCATCGCCCGCCAGCAGGTCGATACGCAGGCGGCCACAGTGCGCCAGTATCAGGGGACCCTCGCGGCCGACCGGGCCGCCGTCGGTACGGCCCAGCTCAATCTCGCCTATACCTCGATCCGTGCGCCGGTGAGCGGGCGGATCGGCTTGCGGCAGGCGGACATCGGGAACTATCTGACGCCCAGCGATACCAACGGTATCGCGGTGATTACCCAGGCCGATCCGATCGACGTCTCGTTCGCCCTTCCGCAGGCGCAGCTTGCGCAGGTGCAGGCGCGGATTGGGGCAGGAATACCGGTCACAGCCTACGATCAATCGGGGAAGACCGCCATCGCCCAGGGGCGTTTCCTGACTTTGGACAACCAGATCGATGCCACCAGCGGCACGGTCAAGGCCAAGGCCCGTTTCGCCAATCCCGCAGGCAAGCTGTTCCCCAGCCAGTTCGTCAATGTGACCTTGCTGGTCGATACGATGCCGCAGGCCTTGACCGTGCCGGTCAGCGCGGTGCGGCATGGCGCACAGGGCGATTTCGTCTTCGTTCTTCAACCCAATCGCAAGGTCAAGCTGACAGCGGTGAAGACCGGCCCGGCCAGCGTTTCTGCCATCGCGATCGTAAGCGGGGTGAAGGAAGGGATGACGGTAATCACCGAAGGCGCGGATGCGCTGGACGATGGATCGCAAGTGAAGCTGCCGGGCGATGCGGGCGGCGCACACAAGCATAAGACCGGCACCCGTTCATGACGGAAGAGCCGCCGGTGGAGGATGACGCGGGCTCGCCCAGTCCGTCGCGCATCTTCATTTTGCGGCCGGTGGCGACGACGCTGCTGGCCATCGCCATCCTGCTCGCGGGGCTGGTCGCCTATCGTATGCTGCCGCTCTCCGCCTTGCCGGAAGTGGACTATCCCACCATTCAGGTGACGACGCTCTATCCCGGCGCCAGCCCGGACGTGATGGCATTGACGGTGACCAGCCCGCTCGAACGGCAATTCGGGCAGATGACCGGGCTGGCGCGGATGTCCTCCGCGTCCTCCGCCGGGGCCTCGGTCATTACGCTGCAATTCAAGCTCGACCTGTCGCTGGATGTGGCGGAACAGGAAGTGCAGCAGGCGATCAACGCGGCTGGAACGCTGCTGCCTTCGGATCTGCCTGCGCCGCCGATCTATGCCAAGGTCAATCCCGCCGATGCGCCGCTCGTGACGCTGGGCATCACTTCGAAACCCCGCCCGCTGCCCGCTCTGCAGGATCTCATCAATCAGCGCATGGCGAACAAGATTGCGCAGATTTCGGGCGTCGGCCTCGTCAGCATGTCTGGCGGACAACGGCCCGCCGTGCGGATTCAGGCCAATGTGCAGGCGCTGGCGGCGCAAGGGCTTTCGCTTGAGAATATCCGCAGCGTGATCGGCGCGGCCAATGCGAACGGGGCAAAGGGCAGCTTCGACGGCCCCACGAAATCATGGTCCATCGATGCCAACGATCAACTTGCCAGCGCGGACGAATACCGCAATCTGATCGTCGCCTATCGCGATGGCGCGCCCGTTCGCTTGGGCGATGTGGCGCAAGTGGTGGATTCGACGGAAAACGTCCGGCTGGGCGCATGGATGAACCGCGCGCCTGCGGTGGTGATGGACGTGCAGCGCCAGCCGGGCGCAAACGTGATCGCTACTGTGGATGCGATCAAGGCTGCGCTGCCCGATCTCGAAGCGCAATTGCCCGCCGATGTGCACGTGACTCTGCTGACCGACCGCACCGCCGGTATCCGCGCTTCGGTGTCGGATGTGCAATGGGAACTCCTGTTTGCCATCCTGCTCGTCACGCTGGCGATTTTCCTGTTTCTCGGCAGCCCGCGCGCGACGCTGGTGGCGAGCCTTGCCGTGCCGCTATCGCTGGTCGGCAGTTTTGTCGCGATGTATTTCCTCAATTACAGCATCAACAATCTGACGCTGATGGCGATGACCATCGCTTCGGGCTTCGTGGTCGACGATGCCATCGTGGTGCTGGAAAACATCGCCCGCCATGTGGAGGAAGGGGAAACCGCGCTCAGCGCCGCCTTGCGCGGGGCGGGGGAGATCGGGTTCACGATCATTTCGCTGACGATCAGCCTGATCGCCGCGCTTGTCCCGCTCCTGTTCATGGGGGACGTGGTGGGCCGCCTGTTCCGCGAATTCGCGGTCACGCTGGCGGTGACCATCGCGATTTCAGCGGTGATTTCGCTGACGCTGGTGCCGATGCTCTCGGCCCGCTGGCTGCGCGCGACCAGCCCCACGCGGCAGATGCCGATCATTGCCCGCTCGCTCGAATGGTTTGAGGATCTGGCCAATCGCTATGCACGGGGGCTCGATTGGGCCTTGGCGCGCAAGGGGTTGGTCATGGCGATCTTCGCCGGCACGCTGGCGCTTACCGCCCTGCTGGCGTTGCTGATCCCCAAGGGCCTGTTTCCGGAACAGGATACGGGGCAGTTGCAGGCCGTGCTGGCCGGGCCACAGAACGCTTCCTTCAGCCGCATGGCCACTTTGCAGGAGGAAGTGGCGGGCCGCATCCTGCGGGACGATGGCGTTGCCAGCCTCAGCGCCAATATCGGCGTCGATGGGCAGAACGCCGCGCTCAGCCAGACGCGGATGCTCATCAATCTCAAGCCGAAAGGGGATCGCGGCAATCAGGCTGCCTTGATGGAGCGCTTGCGGGAGAAGATGGCGGATATTCCCGGCGTCCACTTCTACGTCCGCCCGGTGCAGGATCTGACCATCGATTCCGAAGGAGGGCCGACGCCCTATCGCGTCGCCCTGCAAGGATCGGATACGGCAGAAGTTTCCGCATGGACGCAGAAGCTGGTAAAGGCGCTGTCGGTTGAACCGTCGCTCGCCAACGTCTCTTCCGATGTGCTCAATCAGGGCAACGCCATCACCGTGGCGATCAATCGCGATACGGCGGCCCGGCTGGGGATCAGCGCGGCGGCGGTCGACAGCGCGCTTTACGATGCGTTCGGTCAGCGGATCATTTCGACGATCTTCACCCCCTCCAGCCAATACCGCGTGATCCTCGAAAGCGGAAAGGAGATGATACAGTCGCCCGAAGCGCTGGAGCGGCTGTATGTTCCCACGTCATCGGGTGCGATGGTGCCGCTGAGCACCGTGGCAACTTTCCAGCAGGGCAATGCCCCGCTGCTGATTACGCGGGCAGGGCAGTTTCCTTCCGCCAATATCAATTTCGATACTGCCCCCGGTGTATCGCTGGGCAAGGCGGTCGATACGATATCGCAGACCGCCACGCGGATCGGCATGCCCGATGCGGTCAGCGTCAATTTCCTCGGTGCGGCGCAGGCCTTCCGTTCCTCGCTCGCCAACGAAGCGTGGCTGATCCTCGCCGCTGTGTTGATCGTCTATATCGTGCTCGGCGTCCT
>CAYXMY010000091.1:0-10778 GCA_964466155.1 uncultured Caenibius sp.
AGGCGCGGGCTTTCAGTTCGTCTGGGAGCCTGCCGTTCTCGATCGCCTTCGGGGTGTACGGCAACCCTTGATCCGTAGTGACCGTGGTGAACAGCGCCGCTTCGTCGCCGTTGCGCTCATATTCCTCATTGGCGCGCAGGTACTTCAACACGAGCTCGGGCCACGTGGTGAACGCAGCCGCAGGACCCTTCATCCAGAACGATGCGATATCCGAGCGGAACGGAGTTCCGACGATCTCGCCGGTATCGAGCCACTGCATCCCATCCCTGATCCACCGCCCAGCAAGGTTCAATTCGAACTGCATATCAGGCACGTGGGGAAAGCCACAGGACGGGCAAGCCATCTGAACGGCCTCGGAAGCTTCCATGAAATCCTTCGAATCGGGCCATTGCAGTCGCGAGAAATCTGGCTCGAACTTGTGCCCACACTGGAGACAGCCCCAGTACCAGCGTCGCCGGTCACCGCGGTTATAGAACGACATCAGCCCGACAGCAGGCGGGGCCTGATGCGGCGACTCCGCGATGAACTTGGTGTTCATGACCGGCTGCGCAGGGGAGCCCTCGGCCACGGTCATGCCGTGCCACTTGAACGTCTGGGTTCGCTTGGCGCCAAGGTCGAAGGGGGTACCCTTCCCTTCAACGTCCTGAATCATGTTGTCAGCGTCGTTGATCCAGACGCGCGGAATCGTCTTACCGGAAAGTTCGGTGATGGTCGGGTGCTTGATCAGCAGCCGCATGCCCGACATGAAGCGCTTGTCGAACACGTTGTCGTTGACGCGGCCAGGCACCAGACGCTCGCCGAGCGATGTCGGGCGGTTCCGGTTCCCCTCGTGATAAAGCGCCTTGTTCAGATCGCCGAGCGACCAGTCGCGCCCCACACCCTGCGTCATGTGGACCACCATCATGTCGGCAGGATCGGTGATCGCGGTGTGCAACAGCCAGTTGAAGAAAATGTCGCTGTTGTGCGTGGGAATGAAGTTTTTACCAGCGAGAAACAGGTTGTCGTCGTTCGATACGCCGATGCAACGGGTAGGCACACTGTCGATGCGCTCAACGCTCTTGATGAAGCGTCGATTGACCGAACTCTGGCGAGTCTTAATCCCACTACCTCGGGAGGCTGTTGCGATCTTGCGAGGTAACGAAAAAACGGATGGTGGATCGTAAGTGGTGAAATCCGCCATGTGACAATCGGAATACCGTTTACCGCGGACATAAATTTCCTTGCGGCGGCGACGCACCTTGATCCCGAGGCTCAACAGCACCTCTACAATTCCATCAACAAGCCCTTCATTGGCGTTACCGAACTGAACAGTTCTTCCGGCTTTCCCGAACAGTGATCCGTCCGTGTCCATCATGCCGCGCACTAATTCGCGCCGCTGATGTTCGTCGGCAAAGATATACTCAGGTGGGATGAACTTACCTTTAGAACCTCCGAGTCCCATGGTCGCCAGATGTTCGATCAGAGGGACACCATCAGCACTGCGAAGGCCAAAAGTGCAGGCACTCTTGTTCTCATTCCCTTCATAGACACGGACCTGCCATCCGCGCTTTTCTATCTCAACTTTCGTCTCGTCTCGATCTCTCGCGCCAACCGTGATATGTCCATATCTTGTTGAACCATCGCCCAGCCAAACGCCGAGAATGTAGGGATCAAGAAACTGATCGGCAGTCGGATATTCAACTGACGCGCTATTCTTTATCGCGTAGCGTTTCCGGTAACCGTATTGATAACTCTCTGAAATCTCAGTCGTATTTATAACTTTAGTGGTCTCGGAAACTACGTCATCTACTTCCCATTTATGCACGTCATCGGTGACCAGTGATGAGCCATCGTCAAATGTGAGCTTGAAGCAGTCGCGATTGTGGATCTCGGATACAAATAACACCAAACAAGGCTTACCATCGCGCCCGAATACTGTCGCGCCAGGGTATAGTTCACCCATGGTCGTCCAGCCCGATGGTGTTGGAATCGGCGTATCAAGCGCCAAACCTTTCCCTGTACGAGCCGGCCCAACGAACACCATCCGTTTGAACTCGGTGCTGGTGAGCGTGTCCATCGGCTCGACCATGTACGGGGTCTTGCTGTTCTTCCAAAATCCAACATGCGAACCAGGATTGTTGAGGTAGCGGTATTTCTCAGCGCTCTGGCTAACGGTCAGCCGTTCCGCCGGGCGCACAGCCTCGGCGCTGACGGTGATCATGTGCTCCAGACTGTTGAACAGCCGGACATCCTCGCCGGTCTTGGGATCGCGGCGAACGAAATAGGGGTCAGTAATGAAGGTCGGCTGCGGGACGGCGACGGTGCTCCCGGCGCCGAACATATCGTCGAGGTTCACTCGTCGTCATCCTCATCATCAGGCTCTGGCCCCATCGCCACCAGTTCCGCCTCGGCAAACTTCGATTGCGTGGCGCGGCGGCGCGGGATGTCGATCAGGTCGGAGTGCAGAGCCGCCTGATAAGCGTCGATATGCTCCTGCAGCGCTGCAAACACTTCGTCCGCGCTGAGACCCTTGCACTGCTCACGCAAATCATCGACCCACAGTTTCGTCCGGTCCTTGATCGCCATGAAGACCGTGCCGAACACCTCCAGCACGTCCTCGGTCGCCCATGCCTGTCCAGCCTCGATCTCGTATTTCAGCTTGATCCGCTTCGCCTCCCAGATCGTCTTGTTGATCGACGGCGGCAGGTCGTTCGGGTTGATCGTCTCCAGCAGGGTCGCAGCGTCCATGTCGGACTTGATCAGGTACGGCAGCACCTTGCGGAAGTCGTAGACCGGGCGCTTCTGAGCACCGGAACCGTAGCCGATTGGCTGGACGCGCCGCAGGCGCTTGCGGACGGTTTCCGGGTTGAGGCCCAACACGGTTGCGAGGAAATTCTGGCCCACCGGCAGGAAAAACTCTCGCGCATTCATCGCGGTCTGACCGGCGGCGGCCGCGCTGATACGCCGCTTGTTCTCCATGGACTCGAGTAGCTGCCGCTCGCGTTCTGCGCGTTCCGCATTGGTCGGGCGACCGGGGCGGCGCTTCTGCGAGGCTTGCTCACCACCGCCTAGCATGTCGTCGAGATTCATTGCCGATACGCCGCTGGCGAATAGCGACTCGCCCCTTCAACCCAACCCTCGCCGCGTCGCCAATCGACAATCCCAGAGTACACATCGTCTTGGCGCTGAGCGCTCATCCGTTCACCGGGGCAATCGGTTGGAAGGCTTCCCTCGGCACCGCCACAGCGCGTACACACAGCCAATCCACCATGGCAAAGGTGGCATCCGGCACAGTCGTTGCGCGTACAGTGCGCCCGGTGGTGGCGATGAAAATGAAGAATGCTCACGTCAGTCGCAGCCCCGTATTGCTGGCTCCGCTCACCCCTTTGTGGAGTGCCACACCATCAGCGGCGCGGAGTCCCCGTTTGTAACCGTCGTCGAAATCACGGCTGCCGCGCATATTTCGCGTCTTGAGACCGATACCCTCATCCTTGAGCGCCTGGTCGATAAGTTCGCGGTGCAGCACCATCAGCCCTGTGCCCGCTGGCTGGGGTGGCTTGAGCGTCAGAATGCGCGCGTGCAGCCGATCCGCCATCCCGTCGATAAACGGAATGACCCTGCGGCGTTGTACGGAATGGTGCAGCAAACGCATGGTGCGGCGCTGGCGTTGTTCATGCCACCGCATCGCGTTGCCGCAGATTTCCAGCAGATACTTGGCGACCAGCACCTCATGCTCGAACCCGAAGAAGGTGATTTCCGGCGGCGCACCCGGCGGCTGCGTCCAATAGCGCGCGCCTGTGAGTTCGCTGATCGCAACAGCAGGCTTCCACAGCCGCTCACCCACAAGATCATCGGGGTGATCGGTATAACGGGCGAACGGTGACTCGCGCATCTCTACTTCATCGATCGTGAGATTGTAGCGCGCGAGCATCTCGGCCGCCTTCTGTGCAGCGGCGATAGCCTCGTCTTCCGTGCAGCCATTCTCCACGGTTTTCGCGAGCAGTGCACGGATGCGGGCACAGATTTTTTCGCGTTGGATCATAGCCCACGAGAGGTAGTCAATCGCACGCACACCGGCAACCCATTTATTCACTCTTATGTTGAATTATCTATTTTTCATGGATAACGAGAGCGAATGAAATTCGGATCGGTATGTAGCGGCATTGAGGCTGCATCTGTTGCATGGCACCCACTCGGATGGTCTCCATCATGGTTCGCAGAGGTCGATCGCGCTGCCAGCAATGTGCTCGCCTATCGATACCCCGAGGTTGCAAATCACGGCGACATGACAGCACTCCCTGCCATGGTTGCTGCCCGTCTGATTGAAGCGCCGGACATCCTCGTCGGCGGAACTCCCTGCCAAGCATTTTCGGTTGCCGGACGCCGCGAGGGACTCGCGGATGTTCGGGGCCAATTGACCCTTAGCTACGTGGACCTTGTAGATGCCATTGATCGAGTTCGAACAGATGATGGGGATGAGCCCTGCATCGCCGTCTGGGAAAACGTCCCCGGAGTCCTGTCATCCAAGGATAACGCCTTCGGTTGCTTCCTTGCTGGACTTGCCGGCGAAGACGTGCCGCTCGAACCGCCAGGGAAGAAATGGGGCAACGCTGGTGTTATCCTTGGACCCAAAAGAACAGTCGCGTGGCGGATCGTCGACGCCCAATATGTCGGACTGGCCCAACGACGCCGCCGTGTGTTCGTTGTCGCAAGTGCTCGTGAGGGATTCGATCCCGCCGCAGTACTTCTTGAGTTCGACGGCGTGCGCCGGGATTCTGCGCCGCGCCGAGAAAAGAGGGAAGGCGTTACCCATCCCACTGCTCCATGCCTTACAAGCAGTGGCCGAGGTGTCGAGCGCACCGGTGACAGCCGAGGACAAGATCCCGTCGTCGCAGTCTTCGACGACGGGATTGGAGGCGATGTTCGGCTGAGCGTCGATCTCCAAAATATCGCGCTCGGCGGTGACACGATCGGTACACTCGACACTGGTATGGCGCGCGGTAACCGGGGATACGGAGTTCTGGATTCGGCGCCCGTCCCACCATGTCGGGACGGGCGCGATGTTTCCCAGACGCTCGACGCGGTGCTCCACAAGGGGCAGACGATGCCCGAGAAGAACCGCTTCCCGGCGGTCCTACAACCAATCAATCCAACGCTGTATTCGATCATGGCGATGAACAGCGGCAAGGATTACAAGGCGCGAGAGGTTGAGTTACCTCAACCTCTGATGGCCAACGGCCCGGTTGGCGGAAATCAGGGTGGCGATTTCATCCTGCAACCGATCGCGTTTTCATCGAAAGATTACGGCGCTGACGCCAGCGTCGGGGTGTCCCCGACGCTGCGAGCAGGTGGTCACACGGATTCGCATGCCAATGCGGGCATCCCACCAGCGATTGCCTATGCGATCCAAGAGCGAGCGGTCGCAGACACGAACTGCGGTCCCGGTGGAAAAGGGCGCGGGCAACCGATTGTTGCAGCCGTTGCGTTGCGCGGTCGCGAAAGTGGCGCCACAGCAGAACTCGGCGGTGACGTTGCAGGATGTCTGCGCGCCTCTGGTGGTGGTGGTGGTGACAAGGCTCACGCACTGGTCAACATGGCCGTGCGCCGCCTCATGCCGATCGAGTGCGAACGGCTCCAGGGGTTTCCTGACAATTGGACGCTCGTGCCAACTGGGAAGAATGGAAAACTCGCCGCTGATGGCCCACGCTACAAGCAACTCGGGAACAGTATGGCGGTGAATGTCATGCGCTGGATAGGTTTACGAATCCGGAACCAATTGGACGCAATGTTCAATCACAACGGTGGACCAATGTGGGCGATCGAAGACATGTTCGACTGAATGACTCAATCAAACATATTGGCAAGCGGATCATCGCCGAGCACCTGAGCCTGCCATTGCACCACGTCAGTCGAAAGCCAGAAGGTCTTGTTGGAATCGGGATACCTGCGCGGTGCAGGAAAATCGCCGTTGGCAATACGGCGATATATCTCCGATCTTGAGAGGCCGACCGCTCTTTGAACCTGCGGCAACCTCAAAAACTCGTGCATCGCCCTGTCCTATACCGATACTCTGTTAGGACAGGCATAACCGCTGCTGCGGTCGGCTTCAATAAAATTATTCACTATTTTAGTGAAATATCCCCTTGTAGATGACCGGCGCCATCATCCGATTAAGGCAGCATCATACCCAGCATGCGGTCGGCATCGATCCGATCCGCCCAATCCTGCAACATGATCCTGCGCTCATTGAGATAAAGGGCTGAATTGTAGGCAGCGCGAATTTCATCTTTCGGTCCATGAGCCAACGCCATTTCGATCGCGTCCTCCCTATAGCGCCCCAATTCGTTCGCCCATGTCGATCCAAGCCCACGCATGCCGTGCACGGTGGCGCGACTGTGATATCCCAGCCGATATAGCCCATAAATCATCGTGTTCTCGCTGAGCGCACCATTCTTGCCAGGGAACACGTATTCGGAATTTTTGCGAGCCGCGCGCATCTCTGTAACCAGGTCTTCAACTTGCCGGGAAAGCGGCACAAGATGCTCCCGCTTCATCTTCATGCGATCGGCGGGAATTCGCCAAAGACCGGCTTGGGAAAATTCGGACCATTTGGCGTACCGCGTCTCGCCCGTCCGCGCCCAGGTGAGCAGCGTAAACAGGAGCGCCTGGCGCGTCACGGCTTCACCATCATAAATCTCAAGCGCTGCCAGAAAGCGGGGCAGTTCAGTGATCGGGATCTTCGCCATGTGGCGCACACGCGGTTTCGGCTTCATAGCTGCTGTAAGACCGGCGGACGGGTCATGCTTTGCCTGCCCATCTGCAATGGCAAAGTTAAACACCTGACCAATCATTTGCCGCGCTCTGCGACTGACATCCATCGCACCGCGCGCCTCAATCTTACGCACGAGCCTCAGTATCTCGGGTGCCTCGATAACAGCGATCGGCCGGCTTCCAATCTCGGGGAACACGTCGCGCTCCAATCGGGCAAGAATCCGCTGAGCATGCGCAGGGTTCAATCCGTCCTTACGATTTGCATGCCATGCACGCGCTATCGACTCGAAGGTGTTATTCAACCTCCCCTTCGCAAGTTTCTTCACCACACCCGGATCGGAGCCCGCCGCCAACTGAGCGCGAGCATCATGGCGGCGCTGGCGTGCAACCGCCAGTGAGACTTCCGGATAACTGCCGAACGAAAGAGTCTTTTCGCGGCCAGCAAAACGATACCGCATCTGCCACAGACGGCTGCCGTTCGGCTTAACTAGAAGATGGAGACCGTCGCCATCTGAAAGTTTGTAGGCAGAATCACGGGGACGTGCATTGCGAACTGCCAATTCGCCTAAAGCCATGTGGGTATCGTCCTTTCGTGGCTATCGCTAAAATACCCGCAATAATACCCTCAAACAAGCCATGACGCGCTAGGCTTCGCTGGGAAGTGCTGGGACTGTTAACCCCTTGTCCCGGCGCGCAATTCCCCGATTTGCGAGATGTTATGGGAAGCACCTGGACAGTGCCTTGGTAGCGGAGGAGGGACTCGAACCCCCGACACGCGGATTATGATTCCGCTGCTCTAACCGGCTGAGCTACTCCGCCCCAATAGAGGCACAGGTGACGCTTCGAGCGTCCCGGTGGCCGCGCTCTTAGGGCCAGCCCTGCCGCCGGTCAACCACCCTTTGCACCTCTAAATCGCCATGACTGCACAAATTCCCATAGCCCATCCCGGTAAAGATGGAGGGCAAGACCGGGAAAGGCGAATTTGCGCGGTTTGAGGGTCGTTTCCAGCATCGCCTGCAAGCGCTGAGCATCCCGTGGGGAAACCTTGTTTTGTATGGTGATATGCAGAACGAGCGGACCGGCATCCTGGCGGGACAGCAAGCCATGGAATCTTTCCGCAAGATCCGCATGAATCGCTGCCATGCCATGGCTCGCAACTTTCAGTGCGGTCCCCCGGTCCATGCGCATAATGCCTGCAATCTGTGCGAGCGGCGGCGCATTCCCGGCTGCTGTTTGCGCCAGCGCCGTGCGAATTTCATGGCCCGCCGATGGCGGCAAGCCGTGAAACAGGGTCACATGCGCAGCGAGCCGGTTGCGCTCAGGCGGATAATGCTCCCGCCGCAAGGCATCTGCCCATGCCAGAACGTCCGCCGGCAATTGTGCCGTGATAAGCAAGGGCGCGGGACGCCGCCCCTGCCCCGGAAGGCTCACATTTCCCCGCGCGCGCGGCGCAGTGCAAACCATTTCTGAACATTCGCATTATGCTGTTCGAGCGTATCGGCAAAAGCGTGTCCGCCCGAACCGTCGGCCACCATGTAGAGCGCCGAGGTCTTGGCCGGATTCAGCACGGCTGCGATCGATGCGCGCCCCGGATTGGTGATCGGCCCCTTGGGCAATCCGGTCATCGTATAAGTGTTATAGTCATTCGTCGCCTGGATTTCCGACTGGCGTATCCGGCGCCCCAACGGCTTGCCCTTGGTGATCGGGTAAATGATCGTCGGATCGGCCTGCAACAGCATGCCCTGCTTCACGCGGTTGGAATAGAGCCCGGCAACCATGCCCCGCTCCGACGGTTTGCCCGTTTCCTTCTCCACGATGGATGCGAGAGTAACCGCTTCTTCGGGCGTCTTCACCGCGATATTCGGTGCGCGCTTGGCCCACAGTTCCTGCACGGTGCGGCTCATCGCTGTCTGCATGCGCTTGAGCACGGCGGCGCGGCTTTCGCCCCGTTCGAAATCGTAACTTTCCGGCAGAACCGATCCTTCCGGCGGTACGGGAATGCTGCCCGTCAGCAACGGTTCGGCCATCAGCCTTTCATGGACCATGATCGACGGCATGCCTTCGGGGATCGTCACAAAGCGGCGGATCACTTCGCTGCCTTGCAGAATACCGAGAATGCGCGACGGACTCGCCCCGGCAGGGATCAGGAATTCGCCCGCCTTGATCGGTGCTTCGCTGCCAAAGAACTTCGCCCGCAACAGGAAGCTGTCAGCCGATGAAATCGCCCCCGCCTTTTCCAGATCGGCAGCGACGACGCGCAGGCTCATCCCCGATTTCACCTGGAAGGATTGTTCCTTCGCGAGTGGACCGGGACCGAACCAGCCATAGGAAAAAATGCCGAGCGCGGCGAGCAGTACCACCCCTGCCGCAAGCAAGGCCCGCTTGCCGCGCCGTTTCATCCTAGTCGACCTGCTTCATCACCAGGCTGGCATTGGTGCCGCCAAAGCCGAAGCTGTTGTTGAGCACCGCGCGCACTTCACGCTTCTTCGCCGTGTGCGGCACGAGATCGACGCCGACGCAGCTCTCGCTCGGATTATCGAGGTTGAGCGTGGGCGGCACGATCTGATCGCGCAGGGCGAGAACGCAGAAGATCGCTTCGACCGCTCCGGCACCGCCGAGGAGGTGACCGATGGCCGATTTGGTCGAGCTCATCGAGACGCCCGTCATGGCATCGCCGAACAGGCGGCGCACCGCGCCCAGCTCCAGCTCGTCACCCAGCGGGGTCGAAGTACCGTGGGCATTGATGTAGTCGATATCCTTCGGCTCAAGCCCGGCCTTGCGCAGCGCCATTTCCATCGAACGGTAAGCGCCCGAACCTTCCGGGTGCGGCGCCGTCACATGATAGGCATCGCCCGAAAGGCCGTAGCCCACGACTTCGGCATAGATCTTGGCACCGCGCGCCTTGGCGTGTTCGTACTCTTCCAGCACGACGACGCCTGCGCCCTCACCCATTACGAACCCGTCGCGGGCTTCGTCATAGGGGCGGCTGGCCTTTTCGGGCTGATCGTTGAAATTGGTCGAGAGCGCGCGCGCCTGGGCAAACCCGGCAATGCCGATGGGGCAGATCGTGCTTTCCGCACCGCCCGCCAGCATAATGTCGGCGTCACCGTCCTTGATCATGCGCGCGGCGTCACCAATGGAGTGTGCCCCTGTGGAGCATGCCGTCACCACCGCGTGATTCGGCCCCATCAGGCCGTATCTGATCGAAACCTGGCCGGAGATGAGATTGATCAGGCGGCCATGTACGAAGTGCGGCGAAACGCGGCCCGGCCCTTTTTCGGCCAGAACCAGCGATTCCTTCTCGATCCCCGGAAGGCCGCCGATGCCCGAACCGATCGAGCAACCGGCGCGAAAGCGCGTCGCTTCATCCATGTCCAACAGACCAGCGTCTTCAATCGCCTGCCCGGCGGCATCGATGCCATACACGATGAACGGGTCCACCTGGCGCTGAATCTTGGGATCGACGCGCTTGTTGGCATCGAAACCATAGGGATGATCGGCCGGTTTCACTTCGCATGCGATACGGCACTTCTGGTCGGATGCATCGAAACGGGTAATCGGGCCTGCCCCGCTCTTGCTGGCCAGGATATTCGCCCAGGTGGTTTCGACGTCGCCGCCCAGCGGGGTGACAAGGCCAAGACCGGTTATGACCACACGGCGCATAATCTACTCTCCGTAAAAACCAACAGGCCCAACCCTGCCGGGTCGAGCCTGTCGAAGCCCCGCTGACCGCCCGAACATCGTGGCCATCGGGCGAGTACAGCGGGAATGAGGGCTATCAGCCCTTGTTTTCGTCGATATACTTGATCGCATCGCCAACGGTGCCGATCTTTTCCGCCGCATCGTCAGGAATTTCGACACCGAATTCTTCTTCGAACGCCATCACCAGTTCGACGATGTCGAGGCTGTCGGCACCCAGATCGTCGATGAAGCTGGCATCGGGAGAAACCTTGTCGGCCTCCACACCCAGGTGTTCGACGACAATCTTCTTCACGCGGTCAGCGGTATCGCTCATGTTTTCCCTCTCA
>CAYXMY010000092.1:0-10760 GCA_964466155.1 uncultured Caenibius sp.
TGCTCTCCTTCAGGAACGTCTGGGTCGAATATGGCGACAAGCTCGTGCTCGAACGCGCGTCGCTGGATATCGACGAAGGTTCCTTCGTCGCGATCGTCGGCGCCTCGGGCGCGGGCAAGAGCACGTTCTTGCGGCTGATTCTCGGCCAGGAAGCGCCCAGCAGCGGGCAAATCCTGCTCGACGGGGGCGAACTGCGCGCCGAATGCGCACCCGACCGGGGCGTGGTGTTCCAGCGCTATTCGGTCTTCCCGCATCTCACCGCCCTGCAGAACGTGCTGTTCGGGCTGGAATGCGAACATGCGCCGGTTCTCGGCAAGCTGTTCGGCAAGCGCCGCCGCGAAGCGTCGGAGCAGGCCGTGGAGATGCTGGCGGCGGTCGGGCTGGAGCATAATCTTACCGCCTATCCGGCGGAAATGTCGGGCGGGATGCAGCAACGCCTCGCGATTGCGCAGGCGCTGATCAAGCGGCCCCGCATCCTGCTGCTGGACGAACCCTTCGGCGCGCTCGATCCCGGCATCCGCAAGGACATGCACGAACTCGTCACCCAGCTCTGGCGCGATCACCACCTGACTATCGTCATGGTCACGCATGACATCCAGGAAGCGTTCAAGCTGGGGACGCGGGTGCTCGCATTCGACAAGCGCCGCCACGATCCGCAGGCCCCGCACCGCTTCGGTTCGACAGCCACATACGATGTCACGCTCGAAAGGAAACTGGCCGCGGACCGCGACAATGCTGCCGCCGCACTGCCTGCGCCTTTCCCGGCCGATGGGCAGGCCGCCCTGTGACACGCGAATTTTCGAAGGATGGAACGATGACGACGAGTACCGCAGACCCAAAGGCTGCCCGCGATCATGCCCGCGCCATGGCTGGAACGAAAGCGGAAGCGATGCCTGTGCTTCCACCGGTGGCGGACGATGCCGGCGGGGAACTGGTGTGGGAGGAAACCGTGGCCCCCGGCGGCTATGCTTCCCACCGGATCGCCCGTGGCACGCGGTTGCGGTTGATCGACCTTCAGGGCGATGCCTGTGCTTCGATGCTGTTGTTCAATGCCGAAAGTCCGGTCGAACGGCTCAATGTCGCCGATACGATGAAAGTGCAGTGGAACGCTTATCTCGGCGCGGGCCAGTTGATCCTGTCCGACATGGGCCGGGTGATGATGAGCGTGCTGGAAGACGATGCCGGGACGCACGACCTGCTTTGTGGGGCCTCCAGCGAGGCGTCCAACGCGCGGGTTTATGGCGATGGCAAGAATTACGGCGCCCATCCCAACGCGCGCGACCGCTTCATGCTGGCCGTCGCCAAATATGGCTTGGGACGGAAGGACGTCCATCCCTGCATCAACTGGTTCAAGGGTGTGCAGGTGGCGGAAGGGGGCGGCACCATGCCGGTAATCGGCCCCTTCGCGGCGGGACGCAGCGTGCTGCTGCGCGCGGAGATGGATCTGATCGCGGTCGTGGCCAACTGCCCGCATGTGCTGGACGAACGGGCGGAATTCACTGTCACCCCGCTGCGCATCACCGCCTGGAAAGGCGCGGTGACGCCAGAGAAAGACCCCATCCGCAAGGCCGCGCCCGAAGGGCTGCGCGCCTTCCTCAATACCGAAGATTACTACCGCCGCTGAGGGGGAGAGAGCCATGACCGATCAACTTGCAACCGCCGGCCTTCCCGGCACGATCGTCCACGACGAAGTGGTCCCTGCCCGCGCACCGTGGATGCACACGGTCAAAGCCGGCCAGACGCTGCGCATCGTGGACATGGAAGGCAATCAGGCGGTCGATTTCCTGATCTATGCCGCCGATGACGATGCCGAACGCTATAGCGCGCAGGATACGATTGCCGCCCAGCGCAATATCTTCCTGCGCACCGGATCGGTGCTGCTGTCCAACGAAGGTCGCCCGATGATGACGATTACCGGCACTTCGGTCGATTATCACGACACGATTGGCGGGGCGTGCTCCTGCGAGTCCAACACGCTGCGTTATGGCCATCACACCAAGGCGCAGCATTCCTGCGTCGACAATTTCCTCGACGCCAATGTCCGCGCGGGCCGCAACAAACGCGACATGGTCTCCAACATCAATTTCTTCATGAACGTGCCGGTGGAAGCCGATGGGACTCTAGGCATCGTCGACGGCATTTCCGCCCCAGGCCTGACGGTGGACCTGCGCGCGGAAATGGATGTGGTGGTCGTCGTTTCCAACTGTCCGCAAATCAACAATCCCTGCAACGGTTTCAATCCCACGCCGGTGCGCATGGTGGTGGCGCAATAATGTTCAGCAAGGTTCTGATTGCCAATCGCGGCGCTATCGCCTGCCGCATTATCCGTACGCTCCGGCAGATGGGCATCGGCTCGGTCGCCGTGTTCAGCGAAGCGGATGCGGGATCGCGCCATGTCGTCGAGGCGGATGAGGCCATCTGTGTCGGCCCGGCCCCTGCTGCCGAAAGCTATCTCAACGTCGATGCGATCCTGGCGGCGGCGAAGGCGACGGGCGCGCAAGCGATCCATCCCGGTTACGGCTTCCTGTCGGAAAACACCGCCTTTGCCGAAGCATGCGAGGCGGCCGGAATCGCCTTCATCGGCCCGACGCCGGACAATATCCGCGCCTTCGGTTTGAAGCACACCGCCCGCGCACTGGCGGCGGCGCATGGTGTGCCGCTGGCCCCAGGCACCGATCTCCTGACTGATGAAGCGGCGGCTATCGTGGCGGCGGCGGACATCGGCTATCCCGTAATCCTCAAGGCCACAGCGGGCGGCGGCGGGATCGGCATGAAGATCTGCGCGGACGAGGCCGATATCCGCGATGGCTTTGCCACCGTGGCGCGGTTGGGGGCCGGGAATTTCGGCGATGACGGGGTGTTCCTCGAACGCTACGTCGCCCGCGCACGCCATATCGAAGTGCAGGTTTTCGGCGATGGCCGGGGCCATGTGGTGGCGCTGGGGGAACGCGATTGCTCGCTCCAGCGGCGCAACCAGAAAGTGGTGGAGGAAACGCCCGCCCCGCACCTGCCCGCCGCCACCCGTGCGGCGATGATTGAGGCGGCGGTGCGGTTGACGGCAGGGGCGCAGTACCGCTCCGCCGGGACGGTCGAATTCCTCTACGATGCGCAGCGGGACGATTTCTTCTTCCTTGAAGTGAACACCCGTTTGCAGGTGGAGCACGGCGTGACCGAACAAGTGACGGGTGTCGATCTCGTTGCGTGGATGATCCGGGGCGCGGCGGATGATTTCGCGTTTCTCGACGGGTTCGAGGCTAAGCCGCAAGGCGCATCGATCCAGGGCCGCCTCTATGCCGAAGACCCGGCGCAGGATTACCGACCGAGTTCCGGCCGCCTGATCGAAGTTGCCTTCCCCGAGGGGCCGCGCGTCGATGGCTGGGTGGAAAGCGGCTCTGAAGTCTCCGCATGGTACGATCCGATGCTGGCCAAGCTGATCGTCACCGCGCCGGATCGGGAACAGGCAGTGCAGGCGATGCAGGCCGCGCTCGATGAAACGCGCATTGCCGGGATCGAGACCAATCTCGATTGGCTGCGCACGGTCGTGCGCTCGCAACCCTTCGTCAGCGGGCAGGTTTCGACCCGGGCGCTGGCCGATATTCCCTATGTCCCGGCGACCATCCGTGTGCTGTCGGGCGGCGCGGCGACCACGGTGCAGGACTATCCGGGCCGCGTCGGCCTGTGGGATGTCGGCGTGCCGCCATCGGGGCCGATGGATGCCCTGTCGTTCCGCCTCGGCAACAGCCTGCTCGGTAACGCAGAGGATGCGGCCGGGCTGGAATTCACCGCCGCCGGGCCGACACTGCAATTCAACGCGTCGGCGCGCCTGTGCCTGACCGGCGCGGACTTCGGCGCGATGCTGGATGGCGAACCGGTGGAGCGCTATCGCCCCTTCGATGTCGCGCCGGGCCAGACGCTGCGGATCGGGCGTGTCACCGGCGGGGGTATTCGCGGCTATCTGCTGGTGGCAGGCGGGCTGGACGTGCCGCTTTACCTCGGCAGCCGCAGCGCCTTCACGCTGGGCGAATTCGGCGGCCATGCCGGGCGTGCGGTGATGACGGGCGATACGCTGCATCTTGCCTCTGCCTCGCCGCCGATTCCGGCCACGGAACGCCTTCCGGTGGGATTGCCGGAAATTGGCAAGGAATGGCAGATTCGCGTGCTTTACGGCCCGCACGGCGCGCCCGATTTCTTCACCGACGACGATATCGCCATGCTGCGTTCGGCGCAGTGGAAAGTGCATTACAACTCCAACCGCACCGGCGTTCGCCTGATCGGGCCGAAGCCGCAATGGGCGCGCAAGGACGGGGGTGAGGCGGGCCTGCACCCCTCCAATATCCACGACAATGCCTACGCCATCGGCGCGGTCGATTTTACCGGTGACATGCCGATCATTCTTGGCCCGGACGGCCCCTCGCTGGGCGGGTTCGTCTGCCCGTTCGTGGTGATCGCGGCGGATTTGTGGAAAGTCGGCCAGCTTGCGCCGGGTGACGCCATCAGCTTCGTGCCCGTCAGCGATGAAGTGGCGGCCGAAGCTCTGGCGGCGCAGGACGCGCTGATCGCGGGGCGCACCGCACCTGCACTGGCCCTGCAACAGCCGCAACTGGGCGATCCGGTGCTGCACCGCATCCCCGGCGCAGGCGTGCGGCCCGAAGCCTGCTATCGCCGTCAGGGCGATCAGCATCTGCTGGTCGAATATGGACCCATTGTGCTCGACCTCGAACTGCGGCTGCGCATCCATGCGCTGATGCTGGAACTGGACCGGTTGGCCCTGCCCGGGATCATCGATGTGACGCCCGGCATTCGTTCGCTGCAGGTCCATTATGACAGCCGCCAGCTTCCGCAGGCGCAATTGCTGGCGGCGCTGATCGCGGCGGAAGAACGGCTAGGGACGCTGGATGATTTTGAAATCCCTTCACGCGTCGTCCACCTGCCGCTGTCGTGGCAGGACCCGGCGATTTATCAGACCATCGACAAGTACATGCAATCGGTGCGCGACGATGCGCCGTGGTGCCCGGACAATATCGAGTTCATCCGCCGGGTGAACGGGCTGGCCTCCATCGAGGACGTCAAGCGGATCGTGTTCGATGCCGATTACCTTGTGATGGGGCTGGGCGATGTGTACTTGGGCGCGCCGGTGGCGACACCGGTCGATCCGCGCCATCGCCTCGTCACCACCAAGTACAATCCGGCCCGTACCTGGACCCCGCCCAACGTGGTGGGCATCGGTGGCGCCTATATGTGCATCTACGGGATGGAAGGGCCGGGCGGCTATCAGTTGTTCGGCCGCACGATCCAGGTATGGAACAGTTGGCGGCAGACCGATGCCTTCCGCGATGGCAAGCCGTGGCTGCTGCGCTTCTTCGACCGGATAAAATTCTTCCCCGTCAGCCACGAGGAACTGACCGAATGGCGGCGCGATTTCCCCGCCGGGCGGCGGGCGATCCGGATTGAGGAGGAGACGTTCCGCCTGGCCGATTACCGCGCGTTCCTGGCCGAAAGCGCGGACAGCATCGCCGCTTTCCAGCAGACCCGCGAAGCTGCCTTTGCCGCCGAACGCGCGGCTTGGGAACGCGATGGGGAATTCGACCGCGTTGCCGCGCTGAGCGATGACGGCGCTGGTGGAGACGATGGCGCGGCCATCGATGTGCCGGACGGCAGCGAACTGGTGGAGGCCCCCTTCGGAGGCAGTCTGTGGAAGCTGGCCACCGCCGAAGGTGCGCAAGTGCAGGAAGGCGACGTGGTGGCGATCATCGAAGCGATGAAAATGGAATGCCCGGTGGTCAGCCCGGTCAGCGGTACGGTGCGCAAGGTCTATGTGACGGAGCGTCAGGCGGTCGGCCCCGGCCATCCGATGCTGGCGATCGAACCGGCATGAGCGCCTCTTTCCCCACGACTGCCAGCGCCATCGCGGAGGCTGTCGGCAAGGGCCGGACCAGCGCGCTTGCCGTCGCTACGGCGGCGGTGGCACGCATCCGCGCCTACGATGCGATCCAGCCGCAGGCGTGGATCAGCCGCTTTGCCGATGACGATATCCTCGCCATGGCGCGCGCGGTGGATGCCCGGATTGCGGCGGGGGAGGTATTGCCGCTGGCGGGCGTCCCCTTCGCGGTGAAGGACAATATCGATGTTGCCGGGCTGCCCACCACTGCCGCCTGCCCCGATTTCGCCTATGTGCCGCAGGTCCACGCTCATGCGGTCGAACGGATGATCGCGGCGGGCGCGGTGTGCATCGGCAAGACCAATCTCGACCAGTTCGCCACCGGTCTCAACGGTACGCGCAGCCCGTTCGGAATACCCGCCTGCGTGTTCAACCGGGCCTATATCAGCGGGGGGTCCAGCTCCGGTTCGGCAGTGGTTGTCGCGGCTGGGCTGGTTCCGCTCGCGCTTGGCACCGACACCGCCGGCTCCGGCCGGGTGCCCGCTGCGTTCAACGGGCTGATCGGGATGAAGCCGACCAAGGGCCGCTGGAGCACTGCCGGGCTGGTGCCCGCCTGCCGCTCGCTCGATTGCATTTCGGTGTTCAGCCGCACGCTGGACGATGCCCTGCTGGTGGACGGGGTGGTTGCCGGGTTCGATCCGTCCGACGCCTATTCGCGCCGTCTGGAGGACCGTCCCGCCGCCCCGCAGCGCATCGGCGTGCCGGGCCTTGCACAGCAGCAATGGTGCGGCGATTGCGAATCCGCCTTTCTCTACGACAAGGCCTTGGAAGCCTTGCAGTCTTTGGGGGCTGAACTGGTCGAAATCGACCTGACCCCGCTCTCGCAGGCGGCGGCACTGCTCTACGGTGGGCCATGGGTGGCGGAACGGACGGCGGCGCTTGCGTCGATGCTGGCCAGCAATCCGGGCGCCATCGATCCGGCGGTGCGCGCCATCGTCGAAGGGGGGCAGGCTGTCAGCGGCGTGGCGGTGTTCGAAGGCCATTACCGGCTTGCCGCACTTCAGCGCGAAGCGGAACAGCTGTGGGAGAGGGTCGATATGCTGGCCCTGCCGACCGCGCCGACCACCTACCGCATTCGTGAAATGCAGGCCGCGCCCATCGTGCTGAACAGCCTGCTGGGCCTCTATACGAATTTCGTCAATCTGCTGGACATGGCGGCCTTGGCGCTGCCTGCCGGGCATCGCCACAACGGCACCGGCTTCGGCCTCACTCTGATGGGGCCTGCCTGGACCGATCATGCGCTGCTGGAGGCAGGCCAGCGCTATCTCGCCGCCGCCGCTTTGCCGCCCGCACCCCCTCTCGACCTTGGAGATCGCATGGATACCGTGAAACTCGCCGTCGTCGGCGCGCATCTCAAGGACATGCCGCTGCACTGGCAACTGACGTCGCGCGATGCGCGCTTTGTCGAGGCTACCGAAACCGCGCCGACTTACAGGCTCTATGCGATGGCGGACAGTGTGCCGCCCAAGCCTGCGCTGATCCACGATCCGCAGGGCGCGGCCATCGCAGTCGAGATATACGAACTGGACATGGCCGCATTCGGCAGCTTCGTCGCCGAAGTGCCGCCGCCGCTCGCCATCGGCACGGTTGCGCTGGCCGATGGATCGAGCGTGAAGGGCTTCGTCGCGGAACCGCGCGCAATAGCAGGGGCGCGGGATATCACGGCACTGGGGGGCTGGCGCGCCTTTATCGGACAGCCGCAAGGTTGATCGCGCTATCGCGGAAAGATGTGCCTTCTTGTGCGATGCAGAACCGTGCTGAGGCGCCTCCCAGGTTCAATGCACGACATCCCTGAGGGGGCGGAGCTTGATCAGTTCGAGCAGCGGCTTTTCTAGACCGCTCCCGTTCAGATGACCTTGTCCGCCAGCAGAAACTGGAAATCCTGCCGTTTTCGCATGAGATCGGCGAGTGTGTATTGGCTGAGAACGGTGAGGAATGCGCCCAGCGCTTCCTTGAGGACCCCGGTCAACCCGCAGGCGGGCGCGATCACGCAGCTTTCGCAATCGACCAGATCGAAGCCTTCTTCCGTGTGGCGGATGAGTTCCCCCACATTGATTTCTTCGGTGGGTTTGCCGAGCCGGATGCCGCCGCCCCGGCCGCGCACGCTTTCGACGTATCCCGAACGGGCCAGCTCGTTGACCACTTTCATGAGATGGTTTTGCGAAATGCGATAGGCGTGCGCCACTTCCGCGATTGAGCACAAGCGATCAGGATGCGCGGCGAGATAGAGCAGAACGCGCATCGAGTAATCTGTAAACAGCGTCAACTTCATGCCTGTCCCCGATAGGCGGCCCTGATGGTCGGCGTAATATGCGTTTCGATCACATCTTTCAAATTCAGGCTGAACCGGTCCGTCGCAATAACATTCATTTGTATTGCATCTTTTGTGCCGCCGAGATAGATGCATTTTCAATACATGATTGGAGCATGAGTCGTGGACGGTGTCAGCAGGATGGATGAAGCGGGCCTCGCGCGCTTGGTGGCCGCGTTTTACGCCCGCGTCCGCGCCGATGCGGAACTTGGCCCCATATTCAACGACGCCATTCACGACTGGCCGGAACATCTGGAAAAGCTGGCCGCTTTCTGGTCGTCGGTGATGCTGACCAGCGGGCGCTACAAAGGCCAGCCGCTGCCCGCGCATATGAAGCACAAGCCCCGCATCACCCCGGCGCTGTTCGACCGTTGGCTGGCGCTCTGGCAGCAGACCACGGATGAACTGATGGAACCGGACGTAGCCGCCGCTCTTCAGGCGAAGGCGGCGCGGATCGCCGAAAGCTTGCAGCTTGCCCTGTTCTTCCGCCTCGATCCGGCGGCGCGGCGCCAGTCGGGGGAGGCGGCCTGAGCATGACCGCCATTCTTCCCTATCGCTCCACCCCGGTGTTCGATCAGGACACCCTGCCTGCCGCTTTGCGTGCCCGTCACAATACGAAAGCGGACGTCTGGGGGCTGATCCGGGTGATCGAGGGCCGCCTCCGGCTGACTTATCTCGAACCGCTTTCGGAAATCGTGCTCACTCCGGGCAATCCGGGGGTGGTGCTGCCCCGGCAACCGCATTTCGTGACCCCGCTCGGCCCGATGAAGATGCAGGTCGATTTCTACGACCAGCCTCCGCCCCTCTGACCGAAGTCCTGCTTTACCCTGTTATTTACCGCAAAGGAGATCTTGATGTCGCAACCCCTCAGCGAGCAGACCATTGCGCTGGTCAAGGCCACCGTTCCCGCATTGGAAGCGCATGGGCTGGATATCGTGCACGAGATGTATTCGCGCATGTTCCAGAACCCGGCCATTCGCGATCTGTTCAACCAGTCGCACCATGGCGATGCGGGATCGCAGCCGCGCGCGCTGACGGGGGCCATTCTCGCTTACGCCAGCAATATCGACAATCTGGGCGCGCTCGCTCCGGCGGTGGAACGGATCGCCCAGAAGCATGTCGGCCTCCAGATTCTGCCGGAACATTATCCTTATGTGGCCGATGCCCTGCTGGGTGCGATCAAGGCGGTGCTGGGCGATGCGGCGACCGACGAAGTGCTCGCGGCCTGGGGGGAAGCGTACTGGTTCCTCGCCAACATCCTGATCGCGCGCGAAGATCGCATCTATACCGAACAAAAGGATGCGGTTGGCGGCTGGAACGGCTGGCGCGATTTCCGGGTGGAGGATGTCGTGCGCGAAAGCAGCGTCATCAAATCCTTCGTCCTGCGCCCGGTCGACGGCGGCACGGTGATGCCGCACAAGCCGGGGCAGTATCTGACCTTCTGGTTCGATATTCCCGGGCACCCGCCCGTGAAGCGCAACTATTCGATTTCCTCTGCCGCCAACGGTGAAACCTACCGTATCTCCGTGAAGCGCGAGCCTCATGGTCTGGCCTCGGGCTGGCTGCATGATGAGGCGGGCGCGGGCACCGTTCTGAAAGTTGCGGCACCCGCCGGCGAATTCTTCCTGAAGGATCATATCGAACGGCCGGTGGTCCTGCTGTCCGGCGGGGTCGGTCTGACACCGATGGTGGCCATGCTCGAAGCGCTGGTCGAAGACGGCGCCGATGTGCCGGTCTCTTATATCCACGGCACGCATGACCGCGAAACGCACGCCATGCGCGATCACGTGCATGCGCTGGCAGCCCAGGGCAAGGCCGTGACGGTGCGCAACTTCCACCAGACGCCGCTTTCCGACGAGATCGCGGGGCGCGATTATGATGCGGCGGGCATCATCACCGATGAATGGCTGGTCGCCAACACGTCCGTCGCGGATGCCGATTATTACATCTGCGGGCCGCGCCCGTTCCTGCGCCATGCGGTCTCCGCCCTGTCGCTTGCCGGGGTGCCTGCCGACCGCATCCATTACGAGTTCTTCGGCCCCGCCGACGAACTGCTGGCCGCCTGACGGAACGGACCCGATGGACGACATCACCATCGCGCGCGCAATTCACGTCCTGTCGGTCCTGCTCTGGATCGGCGGCGTGGCTTTCGTCACGCTGGTGGTGATGCCGTCCGTTCGCGGTACCCATCCGCCGGAAGAACGGCTGGCCGCATTCCACCGGATAGAGGGGCGGTTCGCCCCGCAAGCGCGGATCTGGGTCCTGCTTGCGGGCCTCAGCGGCTTCTGGATGGTGCACCGGGGCCAGATGTGGGAGCGGTTTGCCGATCTTCATTTCTGGTGGATGCACGCCATGGTCGGCCTCTGGCTTGTCTTTGCCGTCATGCTTTTCCTGATTGAGCCTCTGTTCCTGCACCGCCGGATGAAGGAATCGGCCCAGCCTGCCGGCGATTTCGCACGCATGGAACGGATGCACCGCATCCTGTTGGCCCTCGGCCTGATCACGGTGCTC
>CAYXMY010000093.1:0-10667 GCA_964466155.1 uncultured Caenibius sp.
TCACGGCGCGCACGCCGAGCAGGTTGGTGCCCTTGGCCGCCCAGTCGCGGCTGGAACCGGTGCCGTATTCCTTGCCCGCGACGACGACCATCGGCGTGCCGTTGGCCTTGTGGGCCATCGCCACGTCGTAGATCGGCATGACTTCATCGCCGAAGCGGCTCATGCCGCCTTCGATGCCGGGGACCATTTCGTTCTTGATGCGGATGTTGGCGAACGTGCCGCGCATCATCACTTCGTGGTGGCCACGGCGCGAACCGTAGGAGTTGAAGTCTTCCTTGGCGACCTGGTGCTCCATCAGCCACTTGCCCGCCGGGCTGTCGGCCTTGATCGAACCGGCGGGGCTGATGTGGTCGGTGGTGATCGAATCGCCGAGGATCGCCAGCGGCTTGGCTTCGATGATGTCGCCGACCGGGGCCGGGGTCATTCCGAGGCCTTCGAAATAGGGCGGGTTGGCGATGTAGGTCGAACCGGCGCGCCACGAATAGGTTTCCGAACCGGTGACGTTGATCGCCTGCCAGTGCTTGTCACCCTTGTAGACGTCGGCATAGCGAGCGCGGAACATTGCCCGGTCGAGCGCGCCCGACATCACGCTGGCGACTTCCTGGTTGGTCGGCCAGATGTCCTTGAGATAGACGTCCTGCCCGTCCTTGCCCTGGCCGATGGGGGTGGAAGTGAAATCTTCCGTCACCGTGCCCTTGAGCGCGTAGGCGACGACCAGCGGCGGCGAAGCGAGGAAGTTCGCGCGCACGTCGGGGCTGACGCGGCCTTCGAAGTTGCGGTTGCCCGAAATCACCGAAGCGGCGACGATGTTGTTTTCGTTGATCGCCTTGCTGATCGGCTCGGCCAGCGGGCCGGAGTTGCCGATGCAGGTGGTGCAGCCGTAACCCACGAGGTTGAAGCCGATATTGTCGAGGTGCGACTGGAGGCCGGCCTTTTCGAGATAGTCGGTGACGACTTGCGAACCCGGTGCAAGCGAGGTCTTGACCCAGGGCTTCGGCTTGAGGCCCAGTTCATCAGCCTTCTTGGCGACGAGCCCGGCGGCGACCAGCACGCCCGGATTGGAAGTGTTGGTGCACGACGTGATCGCGGCGATCACGACGTCGCCATCGCCGATATCGTGGTCCTTGCCGGCCACCGGCACGCGGGCGGTGGGCTTCTTGTAATCGTCGCCCAGTTCCATGTTGAACACATCGTCCGCCTGGTTGAGCTCGACGCGGTCCTGCGGGCGCTTCGGCCCGGCGAGCGAGGGGACCACGGTGCCGAGATCGAGTTCGAGCGTGGAGGAGAACACCGGTTCGATCACAGGATCGATCCAGAAGCCCTGTTCCTTGGCATAGGCTTCGACGAGTGCGATCTGGTCTTCCTCGCGCCCAGTAAGGCGCAGGTAGTCGAGCGTCTTGTCATCGATGCCGAAGAAGCCGCAAGTCGCGCCGTATTCCGGCGCCATGTTGGCGAGCGTCGCGCGGTCGGCCAGCGACAGCGAAGCGAGGCCCGGGCCGAAGTATTCGACGAAGCGGCCGACAACGCCATGCGCGCGCAGCATCTGGGTGCAGGTCAGCACCAGATCGGTGGCGGTGACGCCTTCCTTCAGTTCACCGGTCAGCTTGAAGCCGACGACTTCGGGGATCAGCATGGAGACCGGCTGGCCGAGCATGGCTGCTTCGGCTTCGATACCGCCCACGCCCCAGCCCAGCACGCCCAGGCCGTTGATCATGGTGGTGTGGCTGTCGGTGCCGACGCAGGTGTCGGGATAAGCGACGGTCTGGCCGTTCTGGTCGGTGCTGCTCCACACCGCCTGGGCGATGTTCTCGAGGTTCACCTGGTGGCAGATGCCGGTGCCCGGGGGCACGGCGTAGAAGTTGTTCAACGACTTGGAACCCCACTTGAGGAAGTCATAGCGTTCCGCGTTGCGCTGGTATTCGATTTCCACGTTCTGTTCGAACGCCTTGGGGTGGCCGAATTCGTCCACCATCACCGAGTGGTCGATGACCAGGTTCACGGGAACCTGCGGGTTGATCTTGCTGGTGTCGCCGCCGAGCGTGGCGATGGCGTCGCGCATCGCGGCCAGATCGACCACGCAGGGCACGCCGGTGAAGTCCTGCAGCAGCACGCGGGCCGGGCGGTACTGGATTTCATCGCCGGTGGTGGGATTCTTCTGCCAGTCGGCAATCGCCTGGATATCGCCGGTCGAAACGGTGAAGCCGCCGTCTTCGAAGCGCAGCAGGTTTTCCAGCAGCACTTTCATCGAGAAGGGCAGGCGCGAAACGTCGCCGATCTTGTCCGCCGCCTTGGCGAGCGAATAATAGGCGTATTCCTTGCCGCCTACATTCATCGTGCTGCGGGTGCCGAGTGTATCCTTGCCGACCTGGGTCATAAGAGTCGTTGCCTTCCTCGAAAATATTAGAGGGCCCCGCCTCGCGCGCGAAGAACACTTCAGGTGAGCCCTGGATGCCGAGGCGCTTGGGCGTTCTCTTTGAGAAAATCAAGGGTGCAAGAGCAAGGAACTTGGCGCAATTGCGGAGTTGCGCTAGAAGAGAAGCGGGCCGTTCCGGAAATGAGGGAGGTGATCGGACCCATGAACACCATTGCACAAGCCGGCTCCGGTTCGCCCAGAGCTTTGCGCGCAGGCATTCTGGCGGCCATTCTGGTGGTCATCGGCTGCTTCGGCGCCGCTATCGCGTTCGCTCACGATCCGGTGCGTGAGGATGTCCCGGTCATTGAAGAAGGCGAGCCTTAAACGACGGCCTGTTCCGGTTGACGGCCGGGCGCCGCGATCAGGCAGGCGATAACGATCATCATTCCGCCCAGAATGGTGGGGAGGGTGAGCTTTTCAGCGAAAAACAGCCACCCAAACAACGCTGCCCAGAGAAAGCCGCTGTATTCCATCGGCACCAGGATATGCGTTTCGGCCCGGGCATAAGCCCAGGCAAGCAGCATCAACGAAATCGTCGCCAGAATGGCGGCCAGCACCAGAATGACGAATTCGGTAGGCCCCGGCAGGCGGGCATACCACGGTGCCGCCATCAGCAGCAGCAGAGCGGAAACCGCGTGTTGCGACAGCGCGACTTCGGCGGGCGGCGCGATTTGGGCGATTCTCCGCTGCAGCACCAGATTCCAGGCATAGAGACAGGCCGATGCGATCACCGCCGCAACGCCTTCGAGAGATCCAGGGCTACTGTCCGAGTTTTGCAGGCGCCCGGCGGTAATGATCGCCACCCCGACAAGGCCGAGAAGCGAGGCGACGACGGCTTTCCGGCCGATTCGTTCGCCCAGCGTAGCGGCGGCGAGATAAAGCGCGATCAGCGGCGCGATGAAGGAGAGGGCAATGGCTTCTGCAATCGGCAGCAGCGTCAAGGCATGGAAGAACAGGAACGCCATGCCGCAGCTCACCATCCCGCGCAGGATATGGATGCGCAGACGGGTGCCGCGTGGCCAGTCCACCCGCATGGCCTGATAAACTGGCGCCAGAACGAATGTGCCGATGATCGAGCGAATCAGCAGTGCGCTATAGGCGCCGATCGCGATGGAGGCGTGCTTCATCAACGCATCCATCAGGGAAAACAACGCGATGCCCGCCGCCGCGATCAGCACAGGCAGGTGAAGGCGGGACGCGGGCATGCAGGAACGTTAAGCACGGAAGCGGCGGGCCGTCATCCCCGCCAGGGGACCGCTCATTCACCGTTGAGTCATGCACGATGCTTGATGAAGCCGCATGAAACGGGCAGGAATAATGCCTCTACCTGGAACGGTGACAGGTTTCGGGCGTAGTTGAGCGGAATTGGGGCTATATTAAGGATGATGATGACTAAGCGGTTCAACCTGCTTGGCGGGCTTGCCCTGCTGACAGCGCCTTTTGCCATTTCGGCGAAAGAAGCTCCGGCCCCGGAAAGCATTTTGCCGCCTTCCGTCAGCCCGGCACCGGTATCTGCCCCGAAGGCGCCTGCACCGGCACCTGCGGCCAAGCAGCCCGCCGGGGTGCCTGCGGCGCAGCCCACCCCGCCAGTGCTACCCGTGGTTCCGGTTCAGCCGGTGGTGCAGCAGTGGAACGTGCCCGATGCCAAGGCTTTGCTCGCCGCGATCGAGAAGATCGGTGACGAGGGCCTGATCCCGGCCGATTACAAGCCTCAGGCGCTGCGCGATGCGATTGCCGCGGGCAAGGGCGATGTGCTGAATCAGGCGGCCAGCACCAGCTTCTCCTGGCTGGTCGAGGATCTGCGCGATGGCCGCACGCCGATGGACGCGCGTGTCCAGTGGTTCGTCGAAGATCCGGATGCAGATAATATGCCGACGGCTGGATTGATGACCAAGGCTTTGCAGACGCATGATGTGGCTGGCGTTCTGGCCGATCTTGCGCCGACGCATCCCGATTATGCCCGCCTCAAGCAGGAACTGGCGGCGACCCCCAAGGCCGATACCAAGAAACGCGCACTGATCCGCGCCAACATGGATCGCTGGCGCTGGCTGGCGCACGATCTCGGCTCGCAGTACCTCATCACCAATGTGCCTGAGATGCAGCTCCGCCTGACAGTGAACGACAAGATCATCCGGACCTACCGCACGATTGTGGGCAAGCCGGGCAAGACGGCAACCCCGCAATTGGCCGAGACGGTGGAAGGCGTGATCTTCAACCCCACCTGGACGGTGCCGCAGAGCATCGTGAAGGGCGAAGGGCTGGGCGCGCGCCTGCTGTCCAATCCGGCGTCGGCACGGGCGCAGGGTTATAAGGTGACGAAGGCCGCAAACGGCACCGTCACCGTGGTGCAGCAGCCGGGGCCGACCAATTCGCTGGGTCTCGTCAAGCTGGACATGCCCAATCCGCATGCGATCTTCCTGCACGATACGCCCAACCACAACCTGTTCAACCAGACCAACCGGGCGTTGAGTCATGGCTGCGTCCGCACGGAACGGGCGCTGGAAATGGCGATGACGATGGCGATCATCGGTGGCGGTGCGTCTTCGGATCAGGCCGTGGCGATTTCCAAGTCCAGGGAATACACGCGCGTGCCGATGACGAAACACGTGCCGGTGTACATCACCTATTTCACCATGGCGCAGGACATCAACGGCAAGCTGACGACCTTCGCCGACCTTTATGGCCGCGATGCGCCGGTTCTGGCGAGCTTCGAAAAGCCGCGTGTCCCCAACCGCGCCCGCAAGACGAACGAAAAAGTGGTCGAAATCGTCGACGATCTGCAGAACTGATTGCCAGCCTGCTTACGGCCCCTCGTTCCCGCCTGTGTGCGAGGACGGGGGGGAGCGGGTAACGCCGCTTTTCAACCGAGTCCGAGCTTGTCCGCAAACAGCAGGCGGCCGCCTGAAAGGTGCCACAGCGCTTCGTTGAAATCCTTCGGGTCCATGGCGAAGCAGCCGTCCGAACGGCCCAACTGGCCCCATTTGGCGATGTGTTCGGGCGTTGCATAGGCTGCCGGATGCATCACGATGGCGCGTTCCAGCGCATTGGAATTGTCCGGGTTCAACCCGCCCAGGCGGATCGATGTGCCATAGCGGCCCGTGTACCATTCCCATGTGATATACGCCCCGCGGCTGGTGGCGTTGGAGCCGGGCAGGTTCGAAAAATACTGGAGATAGCCGGTATGTTCCGGGTCCGAACCCTTCCCGTGCGTGACGAGGAAGCTGCGCACGGTGCCGTTTTCGAGATTGGCGAAATGGAAACGCGGCGTGTTGGAATTGAGGCTGAAATCGACGATGCCCGCAATATCCCTGCGCCATAGCACGCTGCCCGCGCGTTCCACCTCCCGCCGGGCGGTGGCGAGGATCGCCCCTTCGCGCGTATTGGCGGTGGCGATCTGTGCGAAGACACGGGTGGGCAAGGCTGCCCCGGCTGCGGCCAGCGCTGCCGATTTAAGAAATTTTCGCCTGTTTGTTCCTGCGGTCATCATTCAGCCTCTTGGCCCTTATATGTAGAGGCGAATGGCCTGTATTTCCAGCCTCGGCGGGCTCAGGCACTCACGTTTCGACCGGTACACGATGCGTCTGGAGCGCTGCGATTAGAGCCCGGCTCTGTTCGGCGTAGCAGCCATGGTCATAGCGATGCGTGCCGACGAAATGGACGAAGCCCGCTTCGCGGCCCCACGGGGTGCCCCAGTAATTGAGATAGTGGGTGGACGGCAGCAGCACCGGTGCGGGTTCGTTGGCCACGATGAAGCTGGAAGTGATCTGTTCAGTGCCCCAGATGGTCACGTCCCGTTCGCCGATCTGCTGTTTCAGTTCGGTAAGAAACGCGCCTGCCAGAAGGCGGCCAGCATTGCCGGCAGCGAAACCGGCGAAACCGGAGCAGCCGCGGATATAGCGCCAGCCCGGATCGCCCCCCATCAGGCCCATGCGGGATTCGACGCGCGCCTGGATGTGTCCTTCGTCCTGCGGTCCCTGCGGATAGAGGCGCGCGGCGATATCGGTGAGAGGCAGCGCACCGATTTCGGCATCGGAACCGCCCAGCAGCGTGAAACTGCGATTGGCCTCAATCGCCTGCGCCACTTCGGGGACAGGCCCTAAGGTCACCGTGTCGCTGTCCAGTTGCAGCCAGTATTCGTTGACGCGGCGATCGAGGATGGTCAGCAGCCGTTCCCAGGTCCCTCCCTGCGGAAATTCGCCTGTCTGGACCGAGGCGATGGGGATGATTTCGGGATTGCCGCAATGATGCGCCAGAACGGCCTTATCGCCAGCGGTCAGCGTCCCGTCGTCGAGGATTACCACGCGCCCGCGCTGCAACTGGCGCCACAGCGATTTGACCGCCACCAGATAGGGGCACAGCACCGCCGTGCCGATCATCGAAAACAGCACCAGCCCATCATTGGCCGGAACGATCGGCGGCGTGTCCAGAATCGCGCGGATGGCGCGGTTGTGGCGCTGCGTCGCCAGGCGGGTGCGCCAACGGTATGGCAGATAACGGGTCAGCATGGAGCGATCATAGGCATGGCGGGGCGGATTTTGGGTGAACCAGTATGGTTAAGATGGGCTTGACGGGAGCGCGCGGGGCAGGAGCCACGCCCGCAAGCGCGGCCATAGCATGCCCAGCGAAAGCCCCGCCATGACCAGCGCGAAAGCGGTCAGCTTCCATGGCTGGAGCGGTTCGTGCAGGAACAGGGCGGAGGCGCCCATTCCGAAGACGGGAACGAGCAGCGCCATCGGCGCGACTGCCGCCGCCGGGTGGCGATTGAGCAACCAGCCCCATGCGACATAGCCGAACATCGTGTTGCCGACCGATTGCCAGGCGACGGCCCCCCAGGTCCACCCGTTCGCGGCCCTGACCCCCTGAAGCATCGCATCCGGCCCTTCGAGGATCAGCGCGAACAGCGCCAGCGGCGGAATGGCGAACAGCGCCGACCATACGACGTAGGACAGCATATTGGCTGGTGCGGCCTGCCGCGCGGCCATGTTTCCGCCCGCCCAGCTCATCGCGGCGAGCAGTACCAGCCCCAGGCCCAGCGGTGTGGCGCTGCCATCGGTATGGAGCGCGATGGTGGCAAGGCCCGATGTGGCCAGCAGCAGCGCCACGATCTGATAGCGCGCAACCTTTTCACCCGTCATCCACATCGCCAGGCCGATGGTGAAGAACACCTGCACCTGCACCACCAGCGAAGCGAGGCCGGGGGTGATCTCCGTGCGCAGGGCGGTGAACATGATGCCGAACTGGCCCGCGCCGATCAGCACGCCATAAGTTGCGAGATTGCGCCACGAGGCATTCGGGCGGGGCAGGAAGAAAGCCAGCGGGAAAAAGACGAAGACGAACCGCAGCAGTGCGAAAGTCAGGGGCGGCAGATGCGCCAGCGCCAGCTTGATGACCACGAAATTGGTGCCCCACATCACCATGACGGCGATGGCGAGCAGAAGGTGCAGCGGGGGCAGACCGTGGCGCGCGGGCACGGCCTAGGCTGTGCGTGCGGTGGGGGGCGATACCTCGGTCACTTTTCCGGCATCGGTCGTTTCCGCTTCGATTTCGGCGGCTTTCTGCTCCACCAAGGCGACGATGTGGTCCAGCATCCGGTCGCTTGCCACGTGATGGTCGGTCACGCCCGAAAGATAGACCATATGCTTGCCATTGCCGCCGCCGGTGATGCCGATATCGGTTTCGCGCGCTTCGCCCGGCCCATTGACCACACAGCCGAGGACGGACAGCGAAAGCGGGGTCTTGATGTGCTGCAGCCGTTCTTCCAATGCGGCGACGGTGCGGATCACGTCGAAACCCTGCCGCGCGCAGGACGGGCAGGAGACGACGCGCACGCCGCGCGTTCTGAGGCCGAGGCTCTTGAGAATCTCGAACCCGACGCGCACTTCCTCTTCCGGTTCGGCGGAGAGCGAGACGCGGATCGTGTCGCCGATCCCGGCCCACAGCAGATTGCCGATGCCGATGGAGCTTTTCACCGTGCCGCCGATCAGTCCGCCCGCTTCGGTGATGCCGAGGTGCAGCGGGCAATCGACCGCATCGGCCAACCCCTGATAAGCGGCGACCGCGAGGAATACGTCACTCGCCTTCACGGCTACCTTGTATTCGTGGAAATCGTGGTCCTGCAGCAGCTTGATATGGTCGAGCGCGGATTCGACCAGCGCTTCGGGGCAGGGTTCGCCGTATTTTTCCAGCAGGTCCTTTTCCAGGCTGCCCGCGTTGACGCCGATCCGGATGGCGCAGCCGTTGGCCTTGGCCGCGCGGACCACTTCGGCCACACGGTCGCTGCTGCCGATATTGCCGGGATTGATGCGCAGGCAGGCCGCGCCCGCATCGGCGGCTTCCAGCGCGCGCTTGTAATGGAAATGGATGTCCGCGATCAGCGGCACGCGCGCGGCGCGGGCGATCTGGCGGAAGGCGGCGGTGCTGTCCTCGTCCGGGCAGGAAACGCGGATCAGGTCCGCCCCGGCATCCTCGCACCGGCGGATCTGGTCGATGGTGGCCACCGCGTCGGATGTGAGCGTGTTGGTCATCGTCTGCACTGTGATCGGCGCATTGCCGCCGACCGGCACATGGCCGACCATGATCTGGCGGCTTTCACGGCGCATGATGTCGCGCCAGGGGCGTATGGAAGACATGAGCGGCGATATAGGTCTTTCGCCGCTACCGGACAATGACAGATGTGCCGTCAAGCCATTAGGGCGTACCGGAATTCAGGATCGTCCGCCTTTGCGGTGCGATCCGGCCCAGCTGGCGGCGATCCGGCCAATTTCCGCGAGGGCCTGTTCTCCGCGCGCAGCGATGTCCGGGCCGGCTCCGGCGGCAGGGCGGAAATAGCCGGTGACGATCAGCATGGCGCCGCGCGGCGGCTCGATCCATGCCACATCGACCAGCGTATCGCCGGTGCCTGTCTTGTCGCCCGCTTTCCAGCCGGTGGGCAACCCGGCGCGAATCCGGTGCAATCCGGTTTGCACCTCGGCCATCCAGTCGATCAGGGTCTGCCGGGATTGCTGCCCCAGCGCCGGGCCGGTGAGCAGGCGGGCGAGAGTGTGGGCCATGGCGGCAGGCGTGGTGGTGTCACGCACTTCGCCGGGCGGGACGAGGTTGAGTTCGGGCTCGAACCGGTCGAGCCTGCTGATTTCATCGCCCAGCGCGCGCCAGTATGCGGTCAGCCGGGCAGGGCCGCCGATCTTGCGCAGCAGCAGATTGGCGGCGGCATTGTCGCTGACAAGCACGGCGGCATGAGCCAGTTCACGAACGGTCATGCCCGTGGCGAGGTGCGCCTGTGTGGCGGGGGAATTGGGCACCAGATCGGCTTGTGTATAGCGAAGCCGTTCGTCCAGCGCGATTGCGCCCCGCTCGTGCAAATGGAAGATCAGCGCGGCAAGCGACAGTTTGAACGAGGAACAATGCGCGAAGCGTTCGTTCTCCCGCCAGCCGATGGCGCGGCCGCTTGCCGTGTCGAGCACGCAGGCGCCGAGCGTTCCCCCGGATGCCCGTTCCACCGCGGCAAATTTGCTGCGCCAGCCAGTGGGCGCATCTTGTACGCCGTATGCTGCGGTTGCGAAAGCCAAGGCATAGCCGCCCGTAAGGACATTGCGGCGCGTAACGATTGCAGGGGCTGGGGGTGGCTTGGCCATGGTCAGGAATTCTTGTCTGCTTTGCGCTTGCCGAAGCGCATGTCGCGTTCCAGCCTGGCGCGAAGCTGGGTGTAATAGGCTTCGAGGAATGCGCGCTCGTCCCCCTGGCCTGAGCTCCACCCGATCTTGCCGCAGATGGTTTCGGCCACCGTCACCAGCGATTCCCGCTGGTTGTCGCGCAGCACACGTTCCAGCGTTTGCAGTTCGTATTCGCCGTAAACCGACAGTTCGGCATCGCTGAAGTGGTATTTCGTCCCGGTGGCGAGCGAGGTGCCGTGCGCCCCTTCGGCGACCGACATGGTTTGTACCAGCTTATGCCGGGGCGCTTCGACCACCCAGGTGCCTGCGATCAGATCGCCCGCGCGCAAGGCGTCGCGGTTGAAGAACGGAAACAGCATGAACACCGCGAACCACGCCGCCCCGGCAAGGCCCGCCAGCCCGCCATCGCCGCTTTGCGCGCCGAAGATCATCACCAACGGCAGGAACAGTTCGATATCGCGCAGGAGATTGCGGGCGATCACCGCCTCCGCCGTCAGCCGCCCGCCATCGCGTGCGGCGATGCGGATGCCCAGCATGCGCTTGCCCCAGGTCGCCCCGCGCGGGCCGATCTCGAAATAGAGGAA
>CAYXMY010000094.1:0-10639 GCA_964466155.1 uncultured Caenibius sp.
TCCGCCCAGCCCCACGGCTTGACCGGGCGGCGCGCGGCAACGCTCTGTTCGAAAGCCCGTTCGAGGAGCACTTGCGCCACACGAGCCTTCACGGGGATTATCGCCCCTTGCACCATGAGCGCGATGCCCAGGAGGCACACCGCGCCGAGGAACAGGGTGGAAAGGGCGCGCCCGCAGGCACGCCCTCCCTTCGCCATGGCGAGCGCCGCGTTCACGCTCCCGCTCCCGCGCGGCGCGGGCGGCGCTGGAGCAGCAACCCGGCAAAGCCAAGAGCGAAAAGGCCGAACCCCATGGCCAGCAAGCCGCGATAGCCGGTAGCCGTCTGCGGCAGATCCATCGCTTCGGCCTGCTGCGCGGGCTGCATTTCCCCGCCGTGCGCTGCATTGGCCGCGGCGGCACGGGCAGCGGCAGCCGCTTCCCCGCCAAGCAGCGTATCGAAATCCCATCCGGCGGGCAGCAGCAGCGGCAATTCTTCCCGCGTCAGTTGCGCACCTTCGGGGCGGGCAGGCGTTTCGTCCACCGCCACGAGGCTGGTGACGCGGGTGACGATGGAATAGGCGAGACCGAGCTGGGCAATCGCTTCGCTGGCGGCGTCATCCTCCATATCGCCAGCAGCACGCGCGGCTTCCAGTTCGGCAATCCGGCGGTTCGCCCAGAGCTTGGCAACGGCGGGGCTGTCGACCGCCTGCGCCAGATCCACGCTCTGCTTCCACGGCTTGTCGCCGATCATGCCCGTGACGGTGAGCATGCCAGCCGTGGTCTGCCCCTTGCCCAGCACCACCAGCGGTTCCCCGGCATAGAGATCGGGCAGCGCGCGCGGCGTAAGGGCCATCGGCGCACCATCCAGCGTGACCTTGATATCGCGCACGGCAGGAGCGGCGAGACGGTCGAGCATCGCGGTCATCTTCGCGGTCACTTCCGCCCCGATGCCGACATTGGTGAACGTGCCCCGCCCTGCTTCGGCCATGCGCCGCATCAGGAACTGGTTGGGCGCCGATCCGATGCCGACCATGAATATCCGGCTGCGTCCGCCCTTGGCCGCAATCGCCGCGCTCATTTCCTTCTCGTTGGAGATATCGCCATCGGTCAGGAAAATGATCTGGCGCACGGTGCGGGTATCTTCGGGATGGCTGTCGATCAGCGCGGATTCCAGCGCCGGCAGCATTTCGGTGCCTCCGTTGGCCTGCAATCCTTCAGTGAAGCGCCGCGCTAGTGCGATCTGTTCGGGCGTCGCAGGCACGCTGTCATCGAACAACCGCGTCATCGTATCGTCGAAGCGGATGATGTTGAAACGGTCCTGCGGGCGCAGCGTGCCCAGCGCATAAAGCAGGCTGGCCTTGGCTGCTTCCATCGATCCACCACCCATCGAACCGCTGTTGTCGATCACGAACACCATTTCGCGCGGCGGATATTGACGGGCGGGTTCCTGTGCCGGGGGCGTGATTGCCGCCATGAGATAGGCATCGCCGCCGATCTGCTGCCGGAACAGGCCCACGGTGGGGTCCGCACTGGCCGAACGCCAGCGCAGTTCGAAATCGCGGTCGGCGGGCACTTGTCCGTCGGCCAGGCGAATCGTGCGGGACGTGCCGCTTTCTTCCCCCATGGCGATGCGGTGATAGGGGCTGATGATGTTGGCGGGCGTGAAGCCGGGCGCGAGATGGACGGTGATGGAGACCGGATTGAGATTCTTGCCCAGCGCCGGATCGGCCAGCGGCGCAGTGACGTTTTCCGCGTCATCCGCCGCGGCTTCGCTATTCACCGTATGCGGCGGCACATAGCGCGGCCCCACCACCAGCGGCAAGCGCAGGCTGAATTCGCCACCGAGCTGGCGCACCGGCGCCTGATATTCGATAGCGATCAGCACGGTTTCGCCCGGCCCGACATTGGCTACCGAATTGCGGAACATGTTGGGCCTTTCGGATTCGACGAGGCCCGCCTTCTTCCCTTCGGCGCGGGCCTTCTCGTAAATCGTGCGCGCTTCTTCGCGGCGCTTGATCTTGCCGATAATGATCCGCTGGCCGACCACCATTTTCAGGCTGTCGACCGCGCCTTCTTCCGGCAGGGGATAAAGGTAGGTCGCTTCCATCCACCGGTCGCTGGTGTTGCGGAAGGCTTGCGTCACCCTTACGCGGGCGGTCTGCCCGCTGACGGTAACATCCATATCGGTGCCGAGACGCATGGCGGGCATGGCACTCGCCACGCCCTTGCCGGTGAGCAGCAAGGTGCCGCTGCCGATCGCATCGGGATCGGCGGCAGGATCGGTAGCGGACAGCCGGTCGACGAGGAAAACCATCGCCACCAGACCGACCAGCAGCGTCAGGCCGAGCAGCAAGCGGCTGCGCGACCGGGATGAAAAGAGGAAAGCGGACATGGCAAGCTCCATGAAAATGCGGAGCCTTCCCAATAGGCATTGCCGATGCCGGACAGCCATCGGCAAGCCATGCCTGTTTCTGCCACGGCTGGCGGCAATGTGCGGCGGGCAAGAACGGACTTGACGGATTGTGCGGATTTGTGCGGATTTGTCCGGCGCACAATCGGGGATACCATGCAGCAATCGGATGACGAATTTGCGGAACGCCTGCGCGAAGAACTGGCGCGGCGGCGCATGTCCCGCCAGGCATTGGCGGATATGGCCCGGATCAGCCTGTCCACGCTGGAAAAGGCGCTTTCGGGCAACCGCCCCTTCACGCTGGCCACCGTCATCCGCATCGAGGAAGCGCTGGGCGCATCCCTGCGCGGCGGGGCGGATGCCAGAACCGCTCCCGCAGGGCACGATCTCGCGCCGGAGCATATGGGCGCCTACAGCCGCGCGGCGATCCGCTGGATCGAGCGGGAATACGTCACCCTGCGGGCCAGTTTCGATACGCCGGGCGCGGTATTCGGCTATCGCAGCCGCATTTTCTGGGACGATGCCGCCGGATATCTGCGCTTCAGCGAAGGCGAGCGGCCCGATGGCAACTATGCGCAGTCAGGCTATGTCTCGATGCCCAATCTTTCGGGCTATATCTATCTCGTCACCAATGAGGCCGGGCAGCACCGCATGATGATGCTGGGCCGCCCGACGCGCGATGCGCGCATGTTCGGCTTGCTCAGCACGCTGCAATTCGGGGCGGGCTCCCAGCTTGTTCCGGTCGCCAGCCCGATTGCGCTGATCCCTGCCGATCAGTTGCGCGATGTGGACATGGGCCTGATCGATCCCGGCCATACGCATTTCGGCATGTGCCGGGAAATTCTCGATCACGCGCTGGAAAACGATTTCTGCCGTTGGCGGCAATAGAGCCGCTTCGCCGAATCCCGGCGCATATTCTGCACCTTAAAGTGGCAGTTTTTGCGCCACCCCGCAGACTGACGTGAGGGGGCCGCTTGTCTGGACTCCGGTCGACGGATAGACTTCGCTGCTGAAAGAAGGCGGAGCCAACCGCCACGCAAATTGCGCGATGGCCCTGTTTATCGCGGAAAAAATTTAACGATAACAAACGCTACATCAAAATTGTACGGGAGAATCGAATGTCTGATTTGCTGATCAAAGGCGGCACTGTCGTCGATGGCACCGGCGCACCCGCCTACAAGGCGGATGTCCGTATCCAGGATGGCGTGATCGCCGAAATCGGGGACGATCTGAAACCCCATGGCGAAAAAACTTATTTCGCCGATGGCTGCATCGTGGCCCCCGGTTTCGTCGAAAGCCACACCCATTATGACGCCACGATGTGGTGGCAGCCCGATCTCGATCCGCTGCCCGGTTATGGCGTGACCACGATCATCATGGGCAACTGCGGCTTTTCCGCCGCGCCGATTTCGCGCAACGAAGCAGCCCGGAACGAGATGATCAAGATCTTCTCCTTCTTCGAAGACATTCCGGAAGGGCCGTTTCTCCAGAATCTGCCGTGGGACTGGGAAAAGTGGTCCGAATACAAGACCTCGATGCTCAAGAACCTGCGCGTTCCGGCCAACTACGCCAGCTTCGTCGGCCATCTGGCCCTGCGCCTGGCGGTGATGGGCCTGGAAGCCTGGGACCGCGCGGCAACGCCGGAAGAAATCGCCCGGATGGCGGAACTGCTGGACGATGCGCTCGCCGCAGGCGCGCTCGGCATGTCGGACAACCTGTTCGACCATGACGGGTCCGACCGCCCGGTCCCGACTCTGTTGGCCAATGACGCCGAATTCGAAGCGCTGTTCGATGTCCTCGAACGCTATTCCGGGGTCAGCTATCAGGTGATCCTCGATATCTTCACCCGCAAGACGGCGCCGGAAATGCTCGACCGCGTTGCGCGCCTAACCAAGGGCCGCAAGCTGCGCATCCAGACGGCGGGGACCATCGCCACGCTGGATTTCCAGAAGGATCTCGCGGGCGTTCTCGAAGACCGCGTGCTCGAAATGCAGAACGAAGGCTACGATATCTGGCCGACCGCTTCGCATGTGGCGCCCACCAACGTGCTCAGCATCGTCAAGTCGCTGATCTTCGCCCAGTCGAACGATTATGTCTGGCACGAAGTCGTCATGGCCGACGATCACGAAGAGAAGCGCCGCCTTCTGGCCGATCCCGAATGGCGTGCCCGCGCGCGCGAAAGCTGGGACAACAAGGCCTGGTCCTGGGCGCCGATGAACAATCCGCAGCGGCTCGAACTGATCAACTCCGACAACGGCGTTGGGCCGATCAACATCACTCTGGCCGAATTCGCCGAAAGCCGCGGCCTGCATCGCAGCGACGCCATGGCCCAGTGGATTCTCGAAAACGGCGTCCTCTCGACCGTGCACATGTCCCCGTTCCCCAAGGACGAGGAAATGACCACCCGGTGGATGACCAATCCGAAATCGGTCGGCAACATCACCGACGCGGGCGCGCATGGCCAGATGCTGTGCGGCGGCGGCGAAAACGTCGAACTGATCACCAAGTACGTGATGCAGGACAAGCGGATCACTCTGGAACAGGCGATCCACATCCTCACCGGAAAATTGATGAACTTCTTCGGGCTGACCGACCGTGGGGAACTCAAGGTCGGCAAGCGCGGGGATATCACCGTCTTCAAGCTGGACGAGATCAAGCGCCGCGAAATGATCAAGGCCTTCGACGTACCCGATGGCAAGGGCGGCCACACCTGGCGCTTCACCCGTGAACCCGCGCCGATGCGGCTGACCATCGTCAACGGTGTAATCACCTTCGACGGCAAGAAGTTCACAGGCGAAATGCCGGGCCAGTTCCTGAGCCCCGTGGCAAACGACCAATTCGCCAGCGCCGAAGCGGCGGAGTAACACCCGAACGCATCCAATAGCCGGGTCGGGCGGCGCAACGCCGCTGATCCGAAACGAGAGCCGGGGCGAAGCTGCAAACGGGCAGTTTCGCCCCGGTTTGTTTCACCTTCCCACAGGGAGGATTCGCAAACGCGCGGCGCGCGATTGTGGCGGTACGGGGCGCTACATTTGCTTTGACACCCCCCCCCCGCGCATGATCATGCTGCGCCAAAGCCTGCCAATGGAAGAATGCGCATGGGAGGGTATGGCCAGAATTCCGCTCGGGCCGTCACGCTGCAACAGCACGACGAACTGGTGAGCCGGATTTACGACGCAGTCGGGACGGAACAGAGTGACGATTGGCACGAAGTGCTGGATCGGCTGGGCCGCTACACCCGTTCCCAAACGGCCGTGCTCGAATTCGGGCACGTGCGAAAGCCTGCGGAATCCCGCTTCATGGCAGCCGGGGTACGGTCGGACCGGAAAGCAATCCGCGAATGGGAAAATCGCGCTGCGGATGAAGTAATCAGCTATGCGCTGGCCCCCGGCCAGATCATGATTCGCAACAATTACAAAAGCTTGGGTCTGCCAGGCAGATTCCAGCAGTTGCTCGAAAGATATTCCGTTTCGCGCAGCATCACGTGCGCGCTGGAAGCGGATCACGGGCAGCATATATTTTTTCATGCCGCCCGCTCAGGCACACAGCCGCCCTATACGCAGGCCGATCAAACCCGTATCCGCGCAATCGCCCGCCATCTTTCGCGCGCACTCAGATTGCATGCGGACATGGTGGGGGCTCAACGATTTGCGGGGCTCGCTGCCGATGCGATGGCCGATTTCGGCCTCGGCCTGTTACTGATCGAAGATCGGGCGACCGCTCACCCGCTCAACGCCCATGCGGAGCGGATTCTGGAAAGCGGGATATTCACGTTTTCACCGGGCGCCATCGTTGCCGCCGATTGGACCGGCGCCAAGGAACTGCAGACTCTGGTGCAACGGGCCTTGAGCGTACCGGTAACGGAAGAGGCCCGGCATGTGGGGGCAGTGCGGTTGCTTTCCCCTTCGGGCGAGCGGGTGTGCCATGTCGGCGTCAAATCGCTGACCATCGAAACGGCCCCTTTCCGTTTGCGGCGGCGCTATGGCGTTCTCTATTGCGACGATGGGGCGGCGGTGTCCCGCGATCTCCAGCCCGCTTTGCGTGCGCTGTTCGATCTTACGCCGGCGGAAGCGCGGATCGCGCAGCACGTGCTGCGGGGGGCGGAATTGTCAGCCATTCCCGCCCTGCTCGGCATTCGCCACACCACGCTGCGTTTCCATCTGGAATCGATTTACGACAAGCTGAACGTGCGGACAAAAGGCGGGATGATCGCGGCGCTGATGAAAAGCATTCCTTTTCTCGGCGATCTGCCGCCCGCCGGAAAAGCTAGAGATACCATTCGTTCACATCCTGCCCCAGACTGACCGCGCCAAGGCTCCGCCCGGCAAGGCGGTATTGCGCGGCGGCATGCTGGCGCGCGGCGATCAGATCGCTGTAAATGCGGCTGAAAGGATGCCGGTCGAACAAGCCCGTTCCCCCCGCGTTTTCGAACAGCGCGCGCGCTGCGGCCAGGCATCGTTCCGTTACCGCCGACGCCTGATACTTGTAACGCAGCCGTTCTTCGAAAGGCGGCACGATCCCCTGCCGCGCATAAGTTTCCAGCGCCGCGAAATTGCGGCGGGCGACGCAGCGCAGTTCATCCACCGTCACCACCGCTTCTCCCAGCGCGAGCAGGGCATCGGGGTCTTTCGCGGTCGCCCCCGCAACCACGCTGATCCGGGTTTGCGCATAGTCCGAAAAGGCATCGATCATGCCCTGCAACGCGCCGATGGCCGAACCGGTGATGGCGCGGATGAAAACCTGATGGAACGGCAGGCGATAAAGCCACCCGGGGTTGACCCGGTTGCCGAGACTGTCGCAGCGGAAACCGTCCGAACTGCGATGCACCCGGTGTTCCGGAATAACCACATCCTTTACCAGGATGTCCTGACTGCCGGTGCCCTTGAGCCCCGAGACATGCCAGCTATCGACGATTTCATATTGATCGCGCGGCAGCAGGCAGGTGAGGAACTCCCCATCCAGCATCCCGCCAAGGAACACCCAATCCGCATGATCGCAACCGCTGGCGAACTTCCATTGCCCGCTGAAGCGATAGCCCCCCGCGACCGGGGTGGCGATCCCGCCAGGCTGGAATGTGGAAGCGATCGATGCCGCATCATTTTCGCCCCAGACGTCGATCTGCGCCTGTTCGTCGAACAGCCCCATCTGGAAATTGTGGCAACCCAGCACGCCATAGACCCAGCCGGTCGACATATCCGCCCGGCCCAGTTCGAACTGGATATCGGCGAAGACCTGCGGATGCATTTCAAAACCGTTCCAGCGCTGCGGCTGAAGCACACGGAACAGCCCTGCCTGCCGGATGGCGGCAATCACGTCCGGGGCCACGCGGCGCGTCTGGGCATGACCGGCAGCCCGTTCGCGAATGATCGGGGCCAGCGCGCGGGCGCGCTCCACCAGTTCGTCGGCAGTCGGGTTCATCGTATCGCTTCTCTCAGGTTGCGGTTGCATGCTCGATCCTTTCATGCGGCAGCGGCGCGTTCATCGCAGATCATAGCGGCCAGCATGCGCCGCGCCTGATAAGCGCCCTTGTCGGCCAGCAGGCCGAACTCGGCCCTTTCGCCGGGGGGCAAGGCATCGTGCAGGGTCTGGATTTTCTCCATCGCCACGACATCTTCCATCAGGAGCTTGCGCAAATCTTCGTGCCTGCTCTCGTTGAAGAACGGGAACGTCTGCGTGACTGCCGTGAATTGCAGGGTGCGGGTATCGTCCTGCGGTGTGATGCCCACCACCAGTTGGTTGATCTGCCGTTCGTTCGCCGAACGTACGACCGGTTCCACTTCGACCCTGATACCGCACACGCTGGGCGGCAAGGCTTCCGCCGTGATCGTACGGTGGGCGCGGTCCCCTTCGAAGCCGAAAGTCCGCATGGTCAGCGGGCTTTGCAATTCATCGGCAATGCGCCGCGCAACCGCGATCCGCCCGCCATCCACGCGCATCGTCAACGGTTCGCCCGCCACATCGCCGGAATCGATCTGGCCGGTATGCAGAAAGGTAATGTGGCTGGCATCGAGAAAATTTTCGAACGACAGCAGATAGTTCGCCCCGATGGTCAGCAGCACGCTGGTTTCGGAATGCCAGCCGGGCCGCCCCAGTCCGAAACTGTCGAGATCGGGGATCAGCGCGGGATCGGCCTTGTCCGGGTCACCCATCCAGATCCAGATCCATTGCCAGCGTTCGGCCACCGGATAGCTGGCCACCCCCAGCCCCGGCGGCATGGTTCCGCCGGACGGGATCAGCGTGCAACGCCCATCCGCGGCAAAGCGCAAACCGTGGTAGCCGCATTCGATCGTATCGCCCGCGACTTTCCCTGAAGAGAGCGGATAGCCGCGATGCGGACAACGGTCGAACAAAGCGGCGGGCGCCCCGTTTTCCAGCCGAAACAGCACCACCGGCTTGCCGAGCAGCCAGCGATGCAATGGCGCACCGCCAAGTTCGCTGGCTGTGGCGGCCACGTACCAGGCATTGCGCGGGTATGGCGCACGGCCGGGCACCACGTCCGCCAGGGAAGAGGCAGGCGCATTCATAGCGCATCTCTCCCACGCCGATCCTGTTCACACTTCGCCGATGGGTACACCCGATCCATGTCCTTGCTCCCGCCCGGCCCACGCATCGGGGCCGCGATCATGAGAGCAACATAAGCGACCGGGAGAGAACAGCCCCCTCAACTTTGAGGGGGCGCACGGCAAGCCCATCGCCTACTCCTCCCACTTCCCGCACGAGCGGACCGCGCAGTTTTGCAATGGCCGCGCGCGGATATACAGGGCCGGCTGAACAACAAGAGGGGGACACATCATGACCGGACGGTCGATCCACAGGTTTGCCATTCGCGCGGTTCTTGGCGCAGGCATTTTGGGAAGCTGGGCCGCGCCCGCCATGGCGCAGGACACACCGGGCACAGACGCCAACGGCTATCCCGACATCATCGTCACCGCGAGCCGTATGGGCGAAACGCGGCTGCAGGATACACCGCTGGCGGTTTCCGCCATCGGGGGCAACACGCTGGGCGAAAAGGGCATCAGCGATGTGCAGGATCTCAAGACTTATGTCCCCAGCCTGCAGGTTTCCGACCTGAGCGGCTTCACCCAGCTCTATATCCGCGGGGTCGGTTCCAATATCGTGTTTGTCGGGTCCGACCCCAGCACGACGATCCATGTCGACGGCGTCTATATGGCGCGGCCGCTCAGCTACTTTAACGATTTCCTCGATGTCGAACGGATCGAGGTCCTGCGCGGCCCGCAAGGCACGCTTTATGGCCGCAATTCCGTGGGCGGGACGATCAACGTCATATCGCGCAAGCCTGCCAAGGAATTCACGGGCGAGGTTCAGGCGCAATACGGCACTTACGGCACCTATGGCCTGAAAGCTTACGTTTCCGGCCCGCTTACCGCATCGGGTATCCGCGCCAGTCTCGCCGCCGATATTTCTGGGCACGATGCCTATCGCAAGAACATTGCCAGCGGTAACGATATCGAAGACGGCAAATCGCGCGGCGTGCGGGGGCAGTTGCTGGTGCCGGTGGGCGGTGGCGAACTGATCCTGCGCGCCGACTGGTCACGCCAGAGCGGAGCGCTGGGCCAATATCCCAAGCTGCTCCGCCCGGACGGGGTGCCGCTCGACGATTCCATCCTCGGCAACTACAAGAAAGTGTCGATGGATCTCGACAATTACACGGTGACCAAGAATTATGGCGGGGCGGCGGATCTGACCCTGCCGCTAAGCGATAATGTCACCCTGCATTCGTTGACCGCTTACCGCGAATTCCGGGGCCGGATCGTGTCCGACGCGGATTCCAGTTCGATCCCGATGCTGCGGACCACCATCGGCGGTATCCGCCAACACCAATTCAGCCAGGAATTGACGCTCGATGCCCGCCTCGGACCGGTCCATTTCGTGGGCGGCGGATACTATTTCCGCGAACGCAACGACGAACCGTTGACGCTGAATATCATTCCGGCAGGCATTTCCCGCATCCAGCGCCCGATCGTCACGGCGGAATCCTATGCCTTCTTCGGCCAGGCGGATATCGAGCTGACGGATACGCTCTCCATCGTCGCCGGCCTACGTTGGACGAAGGAAAGCAAGCGTTTCCAGTTGGACGATTATTACACGTTCTCCATCGATCCCAATCCCGCCATCGCCGCGCAGGCGCCGGAGCTGGTGGGCATACCCGGCTTTTCCAACCGCTACATGGTGGATGTGAAGCGCAAGGCGGATGCGCTGACGCCGAAGATCGGCATCAATTTCCGCCCG
>CAYXMY010000095.1:0-10297 GCA_964466155.1 uncultured Caenibius sp.
GTGTCCGACCAGCCATGCTCGTCATCGCCGATCAGCGTGCGGTTGGCATCGGCCGAAAGCGTGGTCTTGCCGGTGCCCGACAGACCGAAGAACACAGCCGACTTGCCATCCGCGCCGATGTTGGCGGAGCAGTGCATCGGCATCACACCCTTGGCGGGGAGCAGGTAGTTGAGAATGCCGAACACGCTCTTCTTCATTTCACCGGCGTAGCGGGTGCCACCGATGAGAATGAGCTTTTCGGAAAGGTTGACCGCAACCACGGTTTCGCTGCGGCAGCCGTGGCGCTCCGGATCGGCGCGGAAGCTGGGCAGGTCGATAATGGTGTATTCCGGCGCGAACCCGTCGAGATCGGCGGCGGTCGGACGGACCAGCAGCGTGCGGATGAACAGGTTGTGCCACGCCATTTCGTTGATGACGCGGACCTTGACGCGGTGTTCCGGCTGCGAACCGCCGAACAGGTCGGCGACGTAGAGCTTGCCCTTTTCGCCCAGCGCATTGAAGAAATCTTCCTTCAGCGCGGCGAAATGTTCCGGAGTCATCGGGACGTTGCTCTTGCCCCACCACACGGTGTTTTCGGTTTCGGCATCGCGGACGGTGAACTTGTCCTTGGCCGAACGGCCGGTGTGCTTGCCGGTTTCGACGACCAGCGGGCCTTCGGCCGCAAGCTTGCCTTCGCCGTTTGCCAACGCATGCTCAACCAGCAGAGCCGTGCCCAGATTGGCGTAAATCGTGGCGTTGGTGTTGATCCCCTGTTTATCGAGGGGCAGGGAAAGCGATGTCGTCAAGGTCGTCTCCAGACTGGCGCAAGCAAGGCAGTGTTGGCCGGGATAGACGCCCGAATATTTCGCGCGGAAGCCCGGCAGCGGCTGGCTCGCGCATAGTCATGCGAAGGCTTTTCGTCAATTTTTCGCGAAACCTTCGAAATTTACCATTTTGTTTCATTCTCTTACCGCACATGCACGATAATGCCCCAGCACAGCCTGGCGGCGCGGATTGTCACCGGGAGCGCGCCACGCTAGATTCTCCCACGCCTGTTCCACTCCAGAATGCCCAGGGTCTGCCGCATGGCCTCCGACTATTCCGCAGAACCTCCCCGCACGATTGCGCTGGTCGACGACGACCGCAATATCCTCACCACGGTGTCGATTGCGCTGCAGGCCGAAGGCTTCGCCACGCGCGTCTATTCCGATGCCGCCGCCGCGCTCAAGGCGCTGACGGAAAATCCGCCCGACCTCGCGGTGTTCGACATCAAGATGCCGCGCATGGACGGGATGGAATTGCTGCGCCGCCTGCGCGAGACTTCCGATCTGCCGGTGATCTTCCTGACCAGCAAGGACGATGAGCAGGATGAAGAGGCCGGCCTTGCGCAAGGGGCGGACGATTATATCGCCAAGCCGTTCAGCCAGCGCCTGCTGATCGCGCGCATTCGGGCGATCCTGCGCCGCAAGCCGCGCGTTCCGGCGGAGATCGGGGCCGAACCGGACGATAACCCTCTCTCGGATACCCCGGCCGAACTCATGCGCGGGCGCCTGACGATGGACCCGGCCCGACATCACATCACCTGGGGCGGGGTCGCGGTTTCGCTCACCGTCACCGAATTCCTGCTGCTGGAAGCGCTCGCCGCCCGCCCCGGCGTAATCAAATCGCGCAACCAGTTGATGGACGCGGCCTATCCCGACGATGTCTTCGTGGACGACCGCACGGTGGACAGCCACATCAAGCGGATGCGCCGCAAGTTCCGCGCGGTGGACCCGGAATTCGCCGCCATCGAAACGCTTTACGGCGCCGGATACAGCTTTGACGGCACTTGATTCGCCAATCCGCTCCCCCAGGGGCGAGAGCAAGCCGGAACGCCTGTTCTGGACGCGGCGCGCCTCGCTCACCGCGCGCATTCTCGCGGTCAACATCATCGCGCTCGGGCTGCTGGCGGGCAGCCTGTTCTATCTCGATTCCTATCGTAAGCAGTTGCTGTCCGAACGCTTCCAACTGGCGCGCAGCGAAGCGGAAATCACGGCGCAGGCGCTGCTCGTCGCCACGTCGCGCCCGAAGCGCAATGCACTGCTGGCGCGGATCGGCACCGAACAGAAACTGCGGCTGCGGCTCTATAATCCGCAAGGCAAGCTGGTGGCCGACAGTTTCGCCCTTGCCACCCCTTCCTTCCATCTGATCGATCCCGCCACCGAACCCTGGTATCAGGATGCCGCCCGCATGCTCGACCGGGGCACGGACGCCTTGCTCGGCGCCCCCTACATCCCCCCGTATCAGGAACCGCCCGACATGGCGGCCAATGCCGACGCCTGGCCCGAAACCCGGCTGGCGCGGGAAACCGCGCACGATCAGATCGCCCTGCGCTATGCCCCCGACCGCACGCCGATGATTTCCGCCGCCGTGCCGGTAGGCAAGGACGGGACGGTTCTATTGACCACGCGCAACGCCGTCGACATCACGCAGAACGTCCGCGATGCGCGGCAAGCGCTGGCGATCATCGTCGCGGTGGCCTTCGCGGTATCAATCCAGCTTTCCCTGTTCCTGGCCCGCACGATAGCCCAGCCGCTGCGCGCGCTGGTACGGGCGGCGGTGCGGGTACGCCTGGGCCGCGCGCGCGAAGTGGAAGTGCCGCGCCTGCCGGAACGGCGGGATGAGATCGGCATGCTCGCCCGCGCGCTGTCCGACATGACCGGCGCCTTGCGGCAGCGGATCGACGCGGTGGAGCATTTCGCGGCGGATGTGGCGCACGAAATCAAGAACCCGCTGGCCAGCTTGCGCAGTGCGCTCGATTCCCTCCACCGGGTGCAGGACCCGGACCTGCGCGCACAATTGACGGCCATCGCCCTGCACGATGTCCACCGGATCGACCGGCTGGTGACCGAAATCGCCGATGCCAGCAGAGTCGATGCGGAACTGAGCCGCGCCACCTTCGAGCCGGTCGATCTCGAACGGCTGCTCGCCAACACTGTGGCCGCGCGGGAAGATCGTGGGGAAAACGCCGGCCATGCCATCCGTATCGAGCGGCGCGGAGCAGGCAAGGCGGAAGTCCTGGGCGTGCCGATGCGGCTGGAACGGGTGATCGACAATCTGATCGACAACGCCATTTCCTTCTCCCCACCCGGCGGCGCCATCGAAGCGATTATCACCACCACGCAGGACCGGGTCTGGGTGATGGTCTGCGACCATGGCCCCGGCATTCCTGAAGACGAACGTGAAAAAGTGTTCGAGCGGTTCCATTCGGTGCGCCCGGAAAGCGAGGATTTCGGGCAGCATAGCGGGCTAGGGCTCGCCATCGCGCGCACGATTGCCGAAGCGCACGAAGGTACGCTGGCGGCAACCGGCAGGCTGGATGGGGAACCGGGCGCCTGCCTCGTCCTCGATTTGCCGCTGCGGCGCGAGACATGACGGAGGCGGCGATGACGGATCATCTCCATCAGGCAACCGGCATTGCCATCGGCGGGCGGGCCGTGCTGATCGAAGGACCATCGGGCAGCGGCAAATCCAGCCTCGCGCTCGCCCTGATCGACCGGGGGGCAGTGCTGGTGGGGGACGATGGCGTGGCGCTGACAATGCACGGCGGACAGCTATGGGCCGCACCGCCACGCACCACGGCGGGCCTGATGGAAATCCGCAATCTCGGCCTCGTCACCCTCCCCTGCACGCAAGCGCCCGTGGCGCTCATCCTGCGGCTCGATCCCACGGCCCCACGCTTTATCGAAGAGGCGGAACAGGCGAAAAGGCTGGGCCTTGCCCTTCCCCTGATCGCGCTCTGGCCCGATTCCCCGGTGCTGGCGCTGCGGGCCGAAATGGCGCTGCGCCAATACGGCCTGCCCGTTTCAGGGACGGGCGCATAATGGGGCCTTCCTTTTCCCGCCCATTCGGCGCAGAGAAAGCCGGATGGGACGCAGTTCAGATGACAATCGTCAACATATTCTGTTGATCACCGGCATGTCCGGCGCGGGCAAGACGACCGCGCTGCGCGTGCTGGAAGACATGGGCTGGGAAGCGATCGACAATTTCCCGGTGCGCCTGCTTGTGCGCCTGCTTCACGAAGGAGGCAGCACGGCCCCGGACGGCGTTCCGGCCCCGCTCGCCATCGGGTTCGACACCCGCACGCGCGGCTTCGATCCGGAACGCATCATCACTCAGGTCAAGGACCTGGGGCTGCGCGAGGATCTGGTCCTCTCCACCTTGTTCCTCGACTGTTCGGGCAAGGAACTCGAACGCCGCTATAACGAGAACCGCCGCCGCCATCCGCTAGCCGATGGCAAGCCGGTCAACGTGGGCATCACGGCGGAGCGTGAACTGCTCGCCCCCCTGCGGCGGTGGGCCGATGCGGTGATCGACACCACCGAGTTTTCCAGCCACGAGCTGCAACAGGCGATTCGCGGCCAGTTCGTGGAGGAAGCCGCCCGCGAAATGACGGTGACGATCAGCAGTTTCGGCTTTTCGCGCGGCACGCCGCCCATGGCCGATCTGCTGTTCGATATGCGTTATCTCGACAATCCGCACTGGCAGCCGGAACTGCGCGAGCAGACCGGGCTCGACGCGCCGGTGGGTGAACACATCATGCGCGATCCCGCCTGGCAGGAAAGCTTCGAACGGATTCGCGATCTGCTGCTGCTGCTGCTTCCGCGCTATGAACAGCAGGGCAAAAGCTACGTCAACATCGCCTTCGGCTGCACCGGCGGCCGGCACCGTTCGGTGTTCACGGCGGAGCGGATCGGGAAGGCCTTGCGCAATGCGGGATTTTCGCCCACTGTCCTTCACCGCAATCTGGGGTCTCGCGCCGCTGAGATGATCGAAGGCCCGCATCAGTCATGAGCCTGGCGGAAACTTCCCGCAGCAAAACCGCTCTGTATCCGAATTGGAGCTATCTCTTCACATGATCGGAATGATTTTGGTGACTCATGGCCACCTGGCCGATGAATTCGTCAAGGCCATGGAACACGTGGTGGGCGAACAATCCGGCGTGAGAACGGTCTGCATCGGTCCCAACGACGATATGGAAGCACGGCGCGCGGAAATCCGCGGCGCAATCCGCGATGTCGATACCGGCGACGGCACGATCGTGTTGACCGACCTGTTCGGCGGCACCCCCTCCAATCTCGCCATTTCGCTGATGGAAGCGGGCAAGGTGGAAGTGATCGCCGGGATCAACCTGCCCATGCTCATCCGTCTGGCTGGCGCACGCAAGGCAATGTCGATAGTAGAAGCGGCGGCCGCCGCCCGCGATGCCGGGCGCAATTATATAACGGTAGCCTCCGAGTTCCTGGGTCAGGACGCCTGAGAACGCGGATCGGGAGACAGGGATGGATACAGTCGCTCAGCAGGTGATTATCGTCAATCAGCGCGGGCTCCACGCCCGGGCCAGCGCCAAGTTCGTGGAAGCCGTGGCCCGCGTTCCCGACGGCAATCTGGTGCGCGTGGCCAAGGATGGCCACGATGCGGCGGGCAATTCCATTCTCGGCCTGATGATGCTGGGCGCCGCCAAGGGCGACACTATCGAAATCGAGGTGACCGGGAGCGACGCGCAGGACGTGCTGGGCGGTCTGGTCGAACTCGTGGCAGGCGGCTTCGGCGAAGAGTGACCGATTCCGATTTCCGGCCCGGCGCACGGCGCAGCATCACGGGCCTGTCCAATCCCACCGTCAAGGCGCTGCGGGCGCTGCGCGATTCGCGCCTGCGCAAGCGGGAGAAACGCTTCCTCGCGGAAGGGCTGCGCCTGCTGACCGATGCCCGCGAAGCCGGGATTCTGCCGCAAACGCTCGTCATGGCGGAAGGGCGGGACGAACATCCGCTGCTGGCCACGCTGGAACAGGCGGTGCTGGCGGCAGGCGGCGAAGTGCTGGAAGTCAGCGAAGCGGTGCTCGCCAAGATCACCGGCAAGGACAACCCGCAGGCCGTCGCCGGTGTTTTCGCCGAATTCGATACCTCACTCGCCCGGATCGACCGCAATGCCGCGCCGATCTGGCTGGTAGCACAGGCGCTGCGCGATCCCGGCAATCTCGGCACCATGCTGCGCACGGGCGATGCCGTGGGCGCGGGCGGGCTGATCCTGATCGACGATTGCGCCGATCCGTTCTCGGTGGAAGCGGTGCGGGCCAGCATGGGCGCGATCTTCACACAGCGGCTCGTCCGGGCCAGGTGGAGCGAATTCATCGCCTGGCTGCGGCACGGCGAAGGGCAAGAGGGAGCGGGGCAACTCGTCGCCGCCTCGCTGCGCGATGCCGTGCCCTATCGTGGTGCGCCCTATCGCGCACCGTGCTTCCTGATGGTCGGCAACGAATCGCGTGGATTGCCCGAAGAATACGAACTGGCCTGCGACCTGCGCGTGACGATGCCGATGCGCGGCCGGGCGGACAGTCTCAACGCCGCCGTGGCAGGGGCCGTCCTCGCTTACGAAGTGCTTGCCGCTCTCGACGCGTAAGGCACGCCTAGCGGAAGGATATCTTCCGCAATCCACCCCCGCACGAAACCGGTTCAGCGCAGGCTCAGCCTCCGCCCGCCATAGCGTCGGCATGCGATTACGATCTTTCCTTACCGGCAGCCTCGTCCCTCTTATGCTGGCGGGCTGTGCCACCCACGAGATGCCGCACCCCGCGCTGACCGACAGCGCGTGGCGGCTGGTGGCGATTGACGGCAGGAAACCAGCTTCCGCCAAGGCCGTAGTGGAATTTCATGGGGACCGCCTGCGCGCCACGGCAGGTTGCAATAGCATGGGCGGCCCGTGGCGCATCGAAAAGCGCCGCCTGCTGGCGGGGCCGCTGGCACAGACGTTGATGGGATGCAGCGGCCCGCTGCAAAACGATGAACAGGCGCTCTCCACGCTTCTCGCCGCCGCGCCCCATTTTCAACTGGAAGGCGGCAAGCTGATCCTGCGTTCAAGCGGCCATTCGGCCGAACTGGAACGGATCGCCACCCCCGCCGGAGCGAGCGAATAGCTCAGTCCCCCGCCGCGATGGTGGTTATGCTCCATTTGCCGTTGCGGCTGGAAGCGATCACGCGATAGCCCATCAGGCTGCGCAGCAGGCCCGTTTCGATGAAGCCTTCGGTCTTGTTGTCCCCCAGGCGCACCTTCTGGAACGCCACATCGGGACGAAGGCCATCGGTCAGTTGGACCACATCCCAGGACAGCGTCGTGACCGGTTCCGCCGTCTTGTCCGGCGCGCTGCGCAGGGGCACGTTCTCCCCTTCGACTATCATGCCTGCCATCGGATCGATGCTGCCGAAATCCTGATCGAAGTACCACGGCAGCGTGATTCCGCCCTGCCCGTTCTTCGCACAGCCCAGCGCCAGCGCTTCGGTCAGTTCGTCCCACAGGCTGCGGTCGGACTGCATCAGATGGGTGCGCAGGAGATTGGCCCCTTCGCCACCGCCGAAATCGAGCCGGACATCGTTGGCGACCAACGCCACCAGTTCATCGACATTGCGGTCGGCCACGGCTGTTGAAAGCTGCTGGCGAAATTCGGCTGCGCCCGGAATATCCGCGCATTCATCGCGCGGGGCATAAGTGCCCTGCCCCAGCATGATCGCGGGCGGGCGTCCCGATGCCTTGGCAATGAGCTGATCGGCGGCCTTGGCGATCTTCTGCGATGGCGGCGGTTGATCCTGCTTGCACGCCGCAAGCGCCAGGATCAGGGCCAGAGCCGTCAAACGTTTCATTCCATCGCTCCATCGCGGCGGCGGGAAGAAACGCCGCGCGGCGCGCTTCCAACCGTCCTATTCGTCCTGCGCGCCTGTGTAGCGCGGCGCGCTTTCGACCAGAGGGACATCCTCGGCATCGCGCCGGCCTGTCTCGATTCCCTTATCCTTCAGCTTGCGCGCGGCGGACAGAACATTGCGCTCAAAGCTGCCGACAAACTTATTGTAATTGTTTACCGCCGTGTCCAGCCCTGATCCCACCCGTTTGAGATGTTCGGCAGCGATAGCGATGCGATCATAGAGTTCGCTGCCGAGGCGGCCGATCTCACGCGCTTCGTTGGCCAGCCCATCCTGCCGCCAGACTTGCGCCACGGTACGGGCGATGGCCACCAGATTGGTGGGCGTGGCGAGCAGCACGCGTTTTTCGAACGCGAAGTCCCACAGCGCCGGATCGAATTCCAGCGCCGCCGCCACGAAATGTTCCCCCGGCACGAACATCACCACGTAATCGGGCGCATCCGCGAACTGGCTTTGATAGCTCTTGGCCGAAAGCTGCTGCACATGGTTGCGCATCGAACGGACATGATCCGCCAGCGCGGCCTTGCGCGCATCGTCCCCGTCCGCCTCGAACGCCTGCTGATAAGCGTTGAGCGAAACCTTGGCGTCGATCACCAGTTGCTTGCCGCCGGGAATGCGAACGATGGCATCGGGGCGCAGCCGCCCCTCCTCCGTCTCGATCGAATGTTCGAGCACGAAATCGGTGTGCTGTGACAGGCCGCAGGTTTCGAGCAGGTTCTTCAATTGCTGCTCGCCCCAGCGGCCCCGCGCCTTGGGCGCATTGGTCAGGCTGTTGCCCAGCCGCTGCGCCTCGCGCCGGACCTGCTCCTGCCCTTCGCGCATCGACTGGATCAGACCGGTCAGCTCGCCGAACGCGTTCACCCGCTGCTTTTCCAGTGTTTCGACCTGATCTTCGTAGCGTTTGAGCCGTTCGCCGACCGGCTGAAGCAAAGTGCGAATCTTTTCCTCGGACGATTTTTCCGCGTGACCGAACCGCTCGCTCGCGCTGGCAAGGAACGCTTCCTGCGCTTTGGACAGGACCGCCGAACCGGTGTTCTGGAATTCCTTGAGAAGTTCCTCGCGCGCCTGAATCAAAAGCTGTTTCTGTTCGTCGAAATTGGCGGACTTTTCGCGCAAAGTGGCAAGTTCGGAGGCCAGTTCGCGCTGTTCGCGGCGCAGGGCATCGACAAGCGCAGCGTGTTCCGCACGCGTCTGTTCAAGCACGCGGGTGAGATCGCCGCGCGTCCGCTCCACCACAGCGGCGTGTTCGGTCCGCAGCCGTTCCGCCTCTTCGCTCGCCATGCGCCGGGTTTCGTCCAACACGCTTGCATGGCTCGTGCGGCCCTGTTCCAGCGCTTCGGCCAGACTGTCCGCCCGTTCCGCACGGACGCTCGCCCCCTCGAGTTCGACAATCGCGCGGCGAAACTTCTCGTCCAGTTCGCGCGCTTCCCGATCGCGCGTCTCATACCGCGCGCGCCAATCGGCGGCGGGGCGGGAACCGAAGAACCAACCCAATGCAATCCCTAGTAGCGTGAATACCGCACCTATAAGCAGTTCTACATTCACGGAATTCGCTCCTCTGGCCGTTTGGTGGCAGGTGTGTCCCCTGCCACCTCTGCGGCTAGATGGATGTAGTGGAATTCCACCACACAAAATCGGCTCTTGCTTGCTGTTCGGTTGAGAATCCAACCAACGATTGGGACACAGCTTTCCTTCCGTCTCGCGACAGTCGGACCCAATAGCAAAGGCCGTTAATCCAGCGCAGCACATAAGGCGGGCAAAACATGCCGACATCCTTTGCTGCAAATGTCAGAAATCCCGCGCCTCATTTGAGGGGATCACAGTATGAAGTAATCGGAATATAGGCGTGACGAGCTTACCAGAGTTCTTATGTGCTCTGTTCCAATCTACGCCATCAACCGTGGTTCTTCTGCTTTCAGCCTCAACTTTAGAAGCACGCGTTCAACTCATCTCGCAACGTTCAAGGTCCCATTTTCGCCTCCCATTAAAAAGGAACAGAAAGGGAACCTATCATGAGATGAGCCAACAACAAAGCTAGCTCTGCAGAGAAATAGTGGAAAATTACGCCGCGCGGCGGAGCTTTTCTAGCTTCTTGAGCGCCATATTGCGCTTGAGGCGGGAGAGGTGGTCGATGAACAGGATGCCTTCGAGATGGTCCATCTCATGCTGGAGGCAGGTGGCGAGCAGGCCTTCCATATCCTCTTCATGCACTTTGCCGTCGACATCCTGCCAGCGGGCACGGATCGCCGCCGGGCGTTCCACGTCGGCATAGATTTCCGGAACCGACAGGCAGCCTTCCTGATAAACCGAAAGGTCTTCCGACGGGTTGAGGATTTCGGGGTTGATGAAAACCCGCGGCTCCTTCTTCGTCGGCTGGTGAGTGTGGTGATGGCCGCCGTGGGCGGTGCACACTTCGGGTTCGGCGTCCGGGTCGTCAGGCTGCAGGTCGATCACGAGCACGCGCAGCGGCACGCCGACCTGGATCGCCGCAAGGCCGATGCCGGGCGCGTCGTACATCGTTTCGAACATGTCGGCGACCAGCGTTTTCAGCTCGTCATCGAACACTTCGACCGGCTTGGAGACAGTC